>JAOUBJ010000002.1:300000-396040 GCA_029860345.1 Candidatus Zixiibacteriota bacterium
CTGTTCCGGAAGCAGCGCCGGGTTAAGGGTTACGGTATACAGGTTGCGGTTTGGCAAGACAGTGTTCTTACCAGGGGGGCCGTCCTTTCGATGTTTATGCCGATGATCGAAACCAAGCTGTCGTGAAGGAAGCGGTGCGGTTGCATTTTGTGGGATAAGTACGATCAGGTCGGTGACACCGGAGGTGAGTTGCAAACGTTCCAGTTGGGAATGTAATTGTCGTGTGAGTTTCGTAAGGGAGAGAGTTGGTTTTTCAGTCGATACAATCACGGTTTCTTCGCGACGGTTGTCCAGAAACAGGGTCAGTGTGAGCCGACTTAAACCTTGCCCTGATTCTTTCAGATGGGCCAACAGGGGAGCCAGTAGTTTTTCGGTGTGATTTACAATGGCGGCTGTGTTGTAGATGCGATAGGTGAGATGCACCTTGTTCGAAATATCCATCCCCGGATGGATACGCACAAACTGTTGTCGATCATCGCCGCGCGACAGATGCGACAATGTTGCCCCTTCATGTCCGAAGCGCTGAGCCATTTCATTCGATGGAAACTCAGCCAGCCGTCCAATCGTTTTGAGACCCAAATTGCGTAATGATTCGAGAGTGTCCGAGGATAGCTGCAGTTGTGAAATATCCAGATTCCGTATAAACGTGTCACCACCGTTTTGCTTTACAATAGTGTGATGGTCGATCTCGGTTGTTTCTGCGGCAACCCTGGCGATGAATTTGTTGTCACCGATACCTACCTTTACCGGATAACCGAGTGCCTTGACAACAACGATTATCTTTTCAGCGATAGTAGTTTCATTTTGATAAAGTAGTATAAGCCCGCTTACCTCCAAAAAGATACCAAGCGCACCGGAGATGCCTTTTGTGTAAATGCCGTCCTCCACAAAGGGGCCGACTGTGCGAAGCGCGTTTAACAATTTCTGTGATTCATCTGTTTCCTTCTCGGTGTTGCGCACTTTGACGATCAAGTCGGGGCAGATTACGTGCGCCTGTGGAGCGGTACTGCCTATGAGTACGCCATATTCCAGGGCCGGCTGGTTCATGGCGGCAATCGGCGCTGTTTTGTGCCTGCCTTCGATGAGCACGAACGGTTGTGCGGCCAGCGATGGTTCTTTTTGGTAAAACATCTCCAGTGAAAAGGTGTCGATCAGTATACAGGCGATACGTTTGTTATTCATTCAGCAATACCTCGGCGTGGGCACCTTCTGCGGATATTCTGCTTTTGGTGACGGTGACATTTATTCGTGAGCAGGCAGTGTTTTCTTCGCGTAGGGTGCGGCCTTGTGTCGCACCTTCTGATCGGTCGGGGTCAAGCCCCGACCCCACGCGTTGAGATAATGTTGCGGAGTAAGAGTCTTTGGTTGTCACCAGACGCGACACTTCCAGCCGCAAGGCCACCATGCTGGCCGGAAGGAACTGTCTTGAATCGCTTGAGTTGTCGGTTAAAAAGATCACCAACGCTTTTGAACGAGAGACTTGTTGCCTTAGCCGATGCAACAGATTGGACGATGGTGGCGGGTTCACGCCGCGGCGCGCAGGCGAAGACGGACCCGCCTTACAAGAAAGATTCGTGGTTTTCACAGCGCGCAAAGCGCGAGAAACAGGCTTGCCTGTCACCCTGAGCGCAGTCGAAGGGTGAGCACAAGTCAGGTCAACGACGACACTATCGACCATCTGATGTGACAAAAGCAACTCCGCGCTACGCAGGCCCATAACGAAATTGTCCGGCTTGACGACGGAAAGTTTTTCAATATCAACTCCACACGAGGCCGCCGCGGCCGGAAAGAACGAACCGGAAAGATCAATGTAGGCCACAGTCCCCGATTTGGTCAGAGTGGCCAGCATCATAAAAAGCAAACTTGTCTTGCCACAGCCGACAGCGCCGGTGATCTCGATCAGTTGACCATAGGGGATACCCTGCCGGGGGAAAAGCGCATCAAGGCGTGAGATACCGGTGTGGAAAATCGGCTCCGACAATCCGTCTTTCGACAAAACAGCCTCGGGCCATTTTTGGATTATCAACTGTCGCAGTTGTGATAAATCACGCTGTGATAAATCACGTGGTAATAAATCACGCTGTGATAAATCACCATCACCCCCGCTTTTTCTGTCACCCCCGCCTTTTCTGTCACCCCCGCGAAGGCGGGGGTCCATCTTCTTTTTTGAACCGACGGAGGAACAGACTGGATTCCCGCCTTCGCGGGAATGACAAGAGGTGGACGGGACTGACGAAGAGGTGGACGGGACTGACGAAGAGGTGGCCGGGACTGACGAAGAGGTGGCCGGGACTGACGAAGAGGTGGCCGGGGATGACGAAGAGGTGGCCGGGAATGACGTGTGGGTGGAGTTGTCAGTGTTCACAGAGTAGCAAACTACTTTCTGGTGCCTTGCACCTTGTTTATTTCATTTTGTAGGGCGGGTCCGTCTTCGCCTGCGCGCCGCGGCGTGAACCCGCTTTTGTTGGCAGGTCTCCAAGAAGAAGAGAGACCTGCCGTACAAGACCGATCGTTCAATGTCTCACCCTTCGACTGCGCTCAGGGTGACACGGTCAAGCCGTGTTTCTACGGTCAAGCCGTGCTTCTACAGGCAAGCCGTGCTTCTACGGGCAAGCCGGGTTTCTACGGTCAAGCCGTGTTTCTACGGTCAAGCCGTGTTTCTACGGGCAAACCGTGCTTCTACGGTCAAGCCGTGTTTCTGAGGCTTCGCCTCCTTGTATGCACAGGGGGCGCGTAGCGCCAGAGACAGGCTTGCCTGTTTCGTTGTGGTGGCTGAGTCTTCAGACTCAGTCACAGAAACAACTGCTGTTCACCCGCGCGATCTGAAGATCACACGGACACAAATGATAGACATCTGCTGTCGAAACCTGCCCTTCGACTGCGCTCAGGACAGTCCTTCGGACCAGGGGTTTCGACCTACAGAACTTGTCGCCAGAGACAGGCTTGCCTGTCGACTCTATATCCTATCGGTCGGCCTGCTCATTTGTGCAGTATATGGTACGGAAAAATTCTGACTGTCCAATCACATATTTACCACTTCCATATCTCAAAAGGTATGCACCTGCCGGACAGGGTTTCCAGCTTGACCAATAGAAGACCGGAAGATAGATTGTACATATGCCCCGGCTACCAAATGGACAACAAAGCCCGTCCAGGCCAAACCACGCATTACTTGGATGGCCGTTAGGTATATGAAGGGAAAACGAGAAGGTAACTAATTATGTCAATACTACTGGAACTGATTATTTTTGGCGCAGTGGATTTATTGTTGGAATCATTAGCGTGGGGTACATGTGGGTACATCTTTTTCCGGTTCATTGGAATCAACAAGAAGTACTGGTATTGGGATTGTCTTTTTGTTTTTGCTGTTTATTTACTTTGGTTGTTTTGGTCTAATGCCTTCGTTATGTCGCTGGATATATCGATCAGCAATCAGGAATTCCTGACTCTTATTGATAATGACGTTAGTGGTTTGTTCGAAACGGATTACTTCGATGTCGTTATCGGTGCGCTGGAGATATTCTTGGGATATCTGATTGGAAGGCACGTGTTGGGGAAACTGACACGCCGGCAGACTGCTTAAAAAGATACAAAGAAACCCGCAGCAAGCGGATGGGTCTCTCACAAACAGGGCAATATTGCTATGATCGAACAACTGCTTGAAGCCTGGCGCACCAACAACCGAATCAATCTGTTCCTGATAGACAACATCTCAGGCGACGGCATGAAATGCACACTCTCCAAACGGGGCGGCCGCAACGTCGTCCGTCAGTTTGCCCACATGCACAACAACCGGGTGTGGCAGCTTGAAAGCCGGGCGCGTGATTTATCGAAGGACCTCTACAAGTTCGAGACCCACGAAGAACCGGACCGCACGAAGCTGAAAGAAAACTTCGAAGATTCATGCGAGAGGGTAGAGGCGTTTCTGCACGATTGTCTGGCTCAGGTTCCCCGGCGCCGTTGTCTTAAGAAGGGTGTGATCTCGATGCTCAGTTACTTCATCGCCCACGAGAGTCATCATCGTGGTAACATCCTGCTAACTCTCAAAGAGTGCGGGCACCCCCTGGATCAAGCCAGCCGCTACGCCATCTGGAGCTGGGACAAGATGTAGGTGGGCGGGTTTCAGATCAGAATCCTCCTATGGGGCATTGTTACTTTCGCCAGCTTCCTTTGTAATTGAGTTTGGACAAGAACTGATTCAAGGTCGCGTTCAGACTCCAACCTGTGACCACCGAGATTGTGATGGTGTGGCCCGACAGGTCAGTCCCGCCGGCATTAGAGTAGTCCACGAAATTGTGCCTGATCTGCGCGCCCAGGTACCAGCCTGTACGTCGGCTCAAGAACACACGTTGCCGCAGCCCAGCACTGGCGGCAAAGGATGAGTGCACTTTGACCGTCTCCGGGTCACCCGCCTTTTTCACACTTCTGATGGCGTTGTAACCCACGCCGACAAAGCAGTCGGTGCTGAATCTGCCATGGTCTATGAACTTAAGACCGAGATCGAGACCGACCAGCCAACTGCCAAATCGATCCGTCTCCACAATGTGGCCCAGGCTATCGACCTGATACTTGTTTTTGGCCGACAGGAACCGGTAGTTCAACACGAGATCACTGCGCCATCTATGTCCCTCGCCACCCATTTGTAGTCCGATTACCGGATGGTATCCCAGTATGCTGTTCTTCCCTTGCGGTCGCCAACTTCCAAGGACGATTCCAAAATGCCCGCGACCCGGAAAACGTTTCTTCGTCTGGACTACAAAGTCATCATACTCTTTGCGTAGCGCCGTCCCTTGCATTCCGTCCGCCTGGATGTTGGCGAAGGCGGAGTCAAACTCACCGGCGTAGAACTGTCCCAACGATTGTTCGGTTACAGAGGCCTCCGGTTTCAGCGAAATCTTTTCAGCCAGATCACTCCTGAAGCTGATGAAGCTGTCGTGAGTATTATCTGTGGGCTGATTGTGACCATAAAGCACACTCCACCATAGCCATCCGGCCATATAATCTTGTTCGCTTCTGTACCACAGCATATTTGGTATTGTTGAGGAACCGACAAGAGAATCGTTGAAAAACCCATGATCGGTCAATACCAGCATCCGTGTGACTTCGAGGCTACCCGCCGGACCACATTCTGAACGAATGTAGTCGATCACATCCAAAACCGAGTCCACCTGGTTGTCCTCATAAAGCCGCGGGGCCTGGCGTTCGAAATTGTAATGGTACTTCTTGCACGTGCCGGAGTCATCTTGGGTGAGGAAGTCGTGCATTCCTTCCAGTTCATTAGGCATGCGTTTAGTCACGGTAGCACAGGACATCAAGCAACTCAAGGTGGCGCAAAGGAGAACAGTTGGAATCGTTCGGTGTAACGTGGTTCCTCCCGGAAGCGAATTCGACTAATAGCAAGTTGCCTTTTTGCAGTGGGAGAAACATAGCACAGATTGGCCCGATTTGCAACCGGAACAACTCCCACCTTGACTTAGAATTGAAAACGGATATATTTGGTGTGTAATCACGCCCGTTACGTGAAAGGACAGTCGAGGTAAGGACACATCTATGAAGACAATCATCGTTGGTCTGGCCGTTCTGCTGCTGGCATCGCTCGCCGCGCCGCCGCGTTTGGTGGCCGATGACTATTCCGGTACAATAAGAGTGTTCATCGTCGAGCCGGTTTCGCGCTGGGCCGACGGCAACGGCGCTGCCTATGGTTTCGGTCTGCTTGACTTCGCACTGGTCGAAGATGTCGAAATCAAAGACTATGAAGCCTGGGAGCAGACGGTTGTGTTCAATCCCGGTGAGTCCGGATTCACGGTGTCGCCCAGCAACGTTATGGCTCAGGCCGTATTGTTTAACGCCGATTTTATCGAGAAGGATTCTTACCCACCTTACGGATACCTGTTCGACGCACATTATACCGACGCTGCCGCTCAGGTGCGACCGGGGCAAATAAGCGCTAACAGCACGGCGCTGGGATTTACCCACACCGCCTGGGTGGAGCAATCCGGCTCCGGCGGCTGAACGACTTGTCCTCAAGCGCGGGCCGCGCTTGCAACGGTTTACAACTCAGGGAGCTACAACTTTCTCTATTGCACGTTGGTCGGGGACCGCAATCCCAAAGCGTATGACCGGCTCGTATTCGGTTACAATTTCGCACTCTATCCCAGCACTTTTTTCGGTGGCGGATACCGCATCTACGCCGATGCGCCGGACAATTCACAGGAGTTTGCCGATCTGGTCGTCGACTGCGGCAATCGAGTGGTCCCGCCGATGGGTTTGATTCTCACTATGGAACCGGCCGAAGACAACACTTATGAGATACGGCTCAGAATCACCAACGGTATGCCGGCCAACGTTGCGCCGACCGATCCCAACGCACCTGTCGGCGAGTCGCAGGGTCTGGTTGATGTGGTGTATGAGTTCCGCGCCAGCACGTCCGACGGCGACAACGATCAACTGCTCTACCAGTGGGATTGGGGCGATGGCAATGTCTCGGGTTGGCTGGGACCGGTTGGTTCTGGGGAAAACTGTCTGGCCTCGCACAGTTGGCCGACCTTTGATACTTGCGGCATCAAAGTGCGCGTCAAGGATAGCTGGGAAGAGGTCTCCGATTGGTCACCGGAGCTAACTGTGGTGATCGGTCCGGAGTGTTGTCAGGTTCGTGGTGATGTTGACGACAGCGGTGGAGAGCCGGACATCTCGGATTTGGTCTACCTGGTCGACTTCATGTTCTCAGGCGGACCGGCTCCTCCATGCAACACTCAAGGTGATATTGATGCCAGCGGCGGTATTGATATTTCCGATTTGGTTTACCTGGTCGACTTCATGTTCACCGGTGGCCCACCGATTCCCGCTTGTCCCTGAAGTTTTACTGGTAGCTATATCTGTGCGTGGTGTACGTCCTCGTGCGCCACGACCTTGTCACCCAGCGTTATGTCTTATGTCACCCTGAGCGCAGTCGAAGGGTGAATCCCATGACCATGGCTCATGCCTCGACTCCGCTCGGCATGACAGGGCTCCGCGGGAAGCGCATCGGAGTCATCTCTTGTGCGTGGTGTACGTCCCCGTGCGCTACGACCGTGTCATCCAGCGTTACGTTCTATGTCACCCTGAGCGCAGTCGAAGGGTGAGCCTAGTCGAAGCAGGAACAGACGAAAACGTCCGCTGCCCACCGATTCCCGCTTGTCCCTGAAGTTTCACCGTTCGTCACATTCGGATTGTCAGACAATCAAGACTATCGTATCTTCGTTGT
Source organism: Candidatus Zixiibacteriota bacterium (assembly GCA_029860345.1). NCBI lineage: Bacteria > Pseudomonadati > Candidatus Zixiibacteriota > Candidatus Zixiibacteriota bacterium. The sequence continues at coordinate 307,244 of JAOUBJ010000002.1, forward strand.
GTAGCCCATACCTCAGATGCCCTTCAACGCACGAGGAGGTACAAAATGCGTGAACGGGTCATCGCCATGACTGCGAAACTTCTTTGTTTCGCAATCGTCGTCGCAACAACACTGGGCAACGCCAAGACTGCAACCGACAAGGCCGCTGCTGAAGCCGGCTCCGGACAACCCTCACCGAGCCAGCTTGAGGCTCTGCCATGGCTGAAACTTCAGTTTGAACCGGATGTAGCCCCGCCGAACTACGTGGCCAAACAGCCGGGTCATTATTCGACCGATGATTGGGCAGCCGTGATAGATTCAACCTGGGGTCCGGGTGATCCTATGGAAGAGCAGTTTGATGTCTACCAGCGGTTCTGGAAACGCATCGACACTATCTGGCCATGCTTTCAGGACATGACACTGGACTGGGACTCAGTCTACACCACGAACATCATGGAAGTGATCTCCAATCCCAGCAAGGGTCGGTTTGGGGCCATGTTAAACCACAGCGGCATTGCGTTAATGGAGAGTCACACCTATTGTCAGCACAACGTGGTGGCCAATACCGCCAGACTGCCGGGAGTGCCTCTGATGTCAATCGTCGGATGGAATCGCAACCATCACTTCGGGGCTGCCCTCACGCCGCTTTCCGACAGTACGCTACTGGTATACCAGGTGATTGAGAATCACCCGCTCGGGCTGGTGACTGGTGATCTCGTGCTGGGCTATGATGGAATACCCTGGACGGAGCTTTATCCGCAATTGCTGGAAGCACAACTCCCGATTTACGACGAAGGTTGGTGGGGCAGTTCGACTCTTTCGTTCGCCCATTCGGTGATGATCTCGTGCGGTGCCAACTGGCACTTATATGACACCATCGACATAGTAAAGTATGAGAGCGGGGATACGATGCACTTGCCGACCGGTTTACTGGCCGGGGAGAACATGGTCTGCTACGGCACGGAGATGATTCTGCCGACCGGTATACCGACGCCCGATTGGAACCATCCGGTCTCATGGGGTATGATCCAAGGAACGCATATCGGATATGTTACCAGCTTGGTCTGGCTGGAACCGTCCGGCGTGGAATTCTTCAATGCTATCGATTCGCTTATGTTCCACCATGAGACCATCGGCCTGATTATCGATTGTCGGTTCAACTATGGGGGGAGCATATTCGAGGCGTACCCTGCGATGGAGCTCCTTTTCAACAGCTACACCGAGACGGTCGGCTTTGGCCAGCGTTGCGAACCCAACATCAGGGATTCGTTGTGCGTGATTTTCCCGCCGATCAACTATGCAATCAACGCCGATCCCAATACCTACTATGACCGACCGATAGCTCTTCTGTGCGGTCCGGGCGGAGTAAGCGCGGGTGATCAGACCCCGTTGGCCCTGTCGCTACATCCGGAAGCACGCACTTTCGGCAAGCCGACGGCGGCGGCCTTCAATGCTGCCACACAGTTTTCGCCCGGCAACGGTTACACGATGCAACACTCCATCGGCGACGCATACTTGGCCAGTAATCCCGGACACTATTTGACCCACGACCCGCTACCGCTGATCGACGTTGATGTCTGGTTGACACAGGAGGGAGTGGCGGCGGGTGAAGATAATGTTATCAACTCGGCCATACAATGGATACACGATGAGACACCGGTCTGGTTCTTTGCCGATTCAAGTTTCGGGCAGGCGCCGCTCGATGTAGCCTTCAATGGGTGGTCCCCCGGCAGCGTGGACGCCTGGGTCTGGGAGTTCGGTGACGGTGACTCCGGTTTTGTCGTCGCTCCCATGCATACCTACACCGAACGCGGCATCTATGACGTTACCGTTACCGCCGACATCGATGGACAGATGCACGGCTACACCGACACCGCCGCAATCGTGGTGTTGGCCGATACACTCGTCACCGACACCGTGACAGTAACAGCGACCGACTCGACGGTGGAGGTGCATATCTTTGCCACCAATACGATCCCGCTCAACAGGCTCACAATTCCACTCGAATACGCGGGCGCTGTGGGCTTGGTTTACGATTCTTTCTCCACGGCCGGATGCCGCACCGAGTACTTTGGTAGCCAATCGCAGATTCACTACTCACCAGCGGGAAAACGAACGACGATCAAAATGCAAACTACGGTCCATTGGAGCCAGCACGACCTGTCGCCCGGTACCGGAGAAGTGTTGACGATATACCTGCACATCGAAGGCAATGCCTCTCCCGGCCAACAAACGATCCTCTCCCTTGACGGATACACCGGCCACGAACCGGTCTTTGCCCGCTCACAAACAGAGTACCTGGCCCTGGGCGTCGATGGGCTGGTGGCCTACACCACTTGCTGTCGCGGCATCAGGGGCAACGTTGATGACGATTCATCAGATGCTATTGACATAGCCGATCTGGTTTACCTGGTCGACTATATGTTCGCACAGGGAGTCCAGCCTCCGTGTGGTTATGAAGCGAATGTTGATGCTGATATTTTCAAGCGTGTCGACATTTCAGATTTGGTTTACCTGGTCGACTATATGTTCACCGGCGGCCCGCCACCGCCGGACTGTCCGTGAGGGGCGCACTGTTTGTCACATTCGGATTGTCGTGCGTGGTGAGCATCCTCGTGCGCCCCGTTGTCCCGCGTAGGGGGCGGCCTTGTGTCGTCCCGATAGGCTGTCACCCTTCGGACCAGGCGCATCGACCTGCCTTAAAATGTGACAAGGGCGCGATGCGCCAAGAAACGCGGCTTGACCGGGTCATCCTGAGCGGAGTCGAAGGATGCGCCATACGCGTCGTTTGCGCGTTGAGTACATCGGAGTGTGCTGCCGCATGGGACTATCCGGCAGCCCTCACGGCTATCCTCCGGCGCCAAATGTACAGGGCCACCAGCAGCAATAGTATTCCCGCAAGAACCACAACCACCCATATTATTGTCCATTCCGGAGGAGGCGGGTCTTCCACCCCAATGAGCATCTGTCCTCTTAGGAAGCCATCGGGTGTTTCTATCTCCAGGTAGGTTCTCTCCGCGACCAAGCTGTCGACATACTCCAGAGGAAAGCTGCCGTCAGATATCGAGAGACTCACACCGGTGGTATCAACAGCCTCAAACAACTCGGCGTCCACACTATAGATGACAGGGCCGGGTGCATCTGGCGAACCCACCCGCCAGTGAGCCGCAGAAATCTCGCCGAGCGTAACATTCATTATTGACATTCCCATTACCAAGTCACCGGTTGATGGACGAACGCACCAAGATGCTGCGCCAAAGGCGCTGTCGACCGGTTCCTCAGGATCGATCCCGCCGCCGCCCTTATAGGAATGCTTGCTATCTTTGGAGTGGTTGCCCGCGATGCTGATCACAAACCAGTGGATGTCTAAGTTGTTGTTTGCCACCCATACGTTTCCATGCAAAACCCCTTCGTCGTAATGCTCCCCGCCAATATGTATTGCCGTTGAGATAACAGGTCCGATCGCGTTGAGTCCTTTAGTATAGGAAGGACTCCCCGCGATTACGATCGGGATCCAAGCCAACGGGTTGAGATTCGGAGTTGCTTCCCCAGCATGTGGGCTAGTTTCATGGAGCGCAACGAACTCGAACCAAACAACGTCACCTCCAGCAGGATTCTTCTCTAGCTCCGTTATCTCACCATCCCACTTCCAGTGTCCTTTATCTTTGAAATTACACGGTGCGTTGGCCGAGACAATATGACGTGTATTCCTCGTTACAGGTCCATGCTGCACGCTTGCGGTGAAGTCTTGCGGATTCATCTCCTTGTATTGCCCGGCTAACTTACCCGCACTGGCATCCGAACTCAGAACAACACAAACGGTGCCGAGTACAATGACAAACAGCAATCCGGATCGCAGCCGTACCAGAATCCTCCGGACACAATGCACTAAAGTGTCAGTCAGGTCTCTTGACATTTCAGGGTATCCTTTCTCCTTACTTGTGATAGACAAAGCTAGTTCTGTCCAAGACGAGTCTTCCCACACCAAGATGTCAAAACACGGTCGCTCTTTGCCTGCTGAACGAATATGTGAAAATCTAACTCAGTCGGTCAAGATTATTATTGTAGACATGTGCCTGCATATTAGTCAAACTTTTACGGTTATTGGATTCGTTCCGTGAACTTTGTTTTTGGCCTGCGGTTGTAATTGGTGAACGATGTCTTAGGCTGAACAGACTTATGCCTGGCCGATAGATTCGGCTCAAAGCCTTCAGGAGTGACGCTTGACCAAATCTAATCCAACTCGTTACGTCATCATCGGCAACGGCGTGGCCGGAATCAACGCTGCGGGCGCGATCAGGCGCCGTGACGACAGCGCTGACATCATCGTAATCTCAAGTGAGTCCGATTACTTCTTCGCGCGTACCGCTCTGATGTATGTTCATTGCGGCCAGATGAGCGAAGCGGATGTTCGTCCCTTCGGGCCGGATCACTATACCCGGATGCGATTCCATCGGGTCAGAGCGCGAGTAACTTCGCTCCTTGTCGATGAAAGAAAGCTGGTCCTGGACGACGGTCGCCTGTTTTCCTACGATCGGCTATTGATCGCCGCCGGTTCGGTACCACGTATGTTGGACTGGCCGGGTGCAGACCTGGACGGTGTCGGCAATTTTGTGACGTGGCAGAATCTCGAGTGGATGCGCGAGAAAGCTGCCACCTCCAGACGGGCTGTGATTGTCGGCGGCGGGTTGATCGGTGTCGAGGTGGCCGAGGTTTTGTTGCAGGCCGGGCTTGATGTCACGATGGTTATCCGCGAAAACTGGTATTGGCCGATAGCTTTGGATCAGAGCGAGGGGGAGATGGTCCAGCAGCATTTGGAAAGCCACGGATGCAAGTTACGTCTAAAGACCGAGTGCGAGGAGATCATTGGGAGGAACGGACGGGTGGTCGGGCTGAAAACGAACAAGGGAGATATCATCGATTGTGATATGGTCGTCTTCACCATTGGAGTTATGCCGCAAACCAACTGGCTGAAAGATTCCGGTGTGGTGCTCGACGACTCCGGCGGGATCGTGGTCGACGATCAACTCACTACCAGCGCACCCGACGTCTGGGCGGCCGGGGATTGTGCGTCGGTGGTTTGGTTCAACGGCGTTCGTCGCCCCGAGCAACTTTGGTACACTTCGCGCGACCAGGGTCTGATCGCCGGGGCCAACATGTGTGGATCACGGAAAGTCTACAAGCGTGGCACCCTGTACAATTCCGCTAAGTTTTTCGATCTTGAATACACAACGGCCGGATTGGTGAATTTCGATCTGGACGGCGAACAGAACTGGTATCACCGCGAGCCGGGTACATGCTTCTCGATGCGTGTCACCTATCGACCGGACAACTGTGTGGCCGGTTTCAACATGATCGGTCGACGTTGGGATCATCGTGTTTTGGTTGGCTGGATCCAGGAGAAACGCTCGCTGGATTGGGTCCTTGGTCGATTGGAAGAAGCGCTTTTTGACGAAGAGTTCATGCCGAACTTTGAGCCACCGGCGATTGGGCAGGGGGCCTGATGCAAGCCGGATTGCTTTCCACCTACAAAAAATCCGTTTCCTCACGCGGCACAGCGGCCTGGGTGGCATCGCTGATCCTGTTTGCGTTCTATGTCGTAATGTATTTCACCAGCTTGTTCGATCCGTTGGCTACAGCGCTCGGCCTGGGCAGCCGTTGGACTATTTACGGCATTCTTTACACGCTGGCTGTGACGGTCGGCGGGCTGTTCTTCCTCAAGCGATATGGCAATAGTAGGTATCAGCGCAGGCGAACGATCAGTGTCATGTTTTTTCAGGTAGTATTCGCCTTCTCAATCCCGATGCTCATGGAACTGTTCGGACAACGCGGCTTTATTCTGAATCTCTTCTGGCCGCTCAAAATAGACTACTTCTATCCATCGTACATTTTGGAGTATCCTCTGCCTTTGGTGTTGTACGCTTTTCTCGGTTTCGTGCTTCTGGTGCCGCTTTTGACTTATATGTATGGCAAGCGTTGGTACTGTAGCTGGGTGTGTGGGTGCGGCGGACTGGCCGAGACTGCCGGCGATCCCTTCAGGCATCTGTCGAGCAAATCACCACGCGCATGGACATTCGAGCAACTATCGATCCACGGAATCATGCTGTTCGCCTTTGTCACCACCGCTTTGGTGATTGTCAACTGGAGCCTGGGGCACGTGGATGCGTCGGGCGAGATGGCGCCGCGTTTCGCGACATTTTCGGCAGTCGTCTTCAAGATACAAGGCATCTACGGCTTTGTGGTCGTGGCCCTTCTGTCCGGAGTGTTGGGCGTCGGGTTGTATCCGCTGTTGGGCAGCCGCGTCTGGTGTCGTTTTTTCTGTCCGTTGGCGGCCTTCATGGGGTTGATTCAGAAGTTCGGACGTTTTCGCATCACGGTCAAGGACGACATGTGCATCTCATGCGGCAATTGCAGCACCTACTGTGAAATGGGCATCGACGTTCGTATGTACGCACAGAACAATCAAAGTTTCAAACGAGCCGCCTGTGTCGGTTGCGGGATATGTGCCCATGTATGCCCGCGGGGGGTTCTGAAACTGGAGAACAAATGGGATGTCAGCCCGCTTAGCCGACAAAGCAATCAGAACGTGACCGATCTGTGATCCGGTTACCGCGAAGGAGATACGGATGAAAAAACTGGTTCCAATCCTGCCGCTGTTGATACTGGCTGCCTGTGGTGGTCAGGAAGCGCGCACCGATGTCGAACTCAAGCCCTACGACTTCACTTACCGATCCTACGCCAAACTTCTTTCCGAGTTCGTGATCGACGAACGGATAGCTTACGCTTCGCTAAAGGAAGAACGGGCGGGCCTGGACACGCTGGTTGAGACCCTTGCCTCGGCCGACTTGAGTCAGGCAACCGCTACGCAGAAACTGGCTTTCTACATTAACGCCTACAACATTCTTACGCTGCGCTCTGTCATAGACGCCTATCCGGTAGAGTCCATCAAAGATATCGACGGCGTCTGGGATAAAACGCATTGGACAGTGGCTTCAGATAAACTGACGCTGAACGATATCGAGCACGAGATACTGCGCAAGAAGTTCGACGAACCCCGGATTCACGTCGCCGTCAACTGCGCCTCGATTGGTTGTCCGCCGTTGCTGAATGCGCCGTACTATCCAGATTCTGTCGATGCCCAGTTGGAATTTTCATCACGACGGTTTGCGTCGTCGTCATTGCACAACTCATTTGATTTTAAGGAGAGTAGGGCGCAAGTGTCGGCCATCTTTGATTGGTTCGGTGATGATTTTGCAGAACGGTATTACGATGCGGACAGGTTCCCCGGCACCTCAAAGAAGGAAAACGCTTCGCTCAATTTCTTGTTGATGCATCTTGAATTACCACCGGGCGGCGAGGACAGCCGGGTGACGTTCGACATTACGTACAATGACTACGATTGGTCGCTGAACGATCTGGAGTAGCTGCACAATGCGGGAGGGTCTCAAGGTAGTCGCGATCATTCCTGCTTTGAACGAAGAAGCATCCATCGGCAAGGTCATTGCGGATTTGCCGGACATGGTCGGCTGTATAATTGTGTGCGACAATGGTTGCACCGATAGAACCGCGCAAATTGCTCAAGATGCCGGGGCGAAGGTGGTGACGGAACCGGAACGTGGCTATGGAGCGGCTTGTCTCAAGGCGGTGGCGGCCGTGCCCGGGGATACCGATATTCTGTTGTTCATCGACGGCGATTACAGTGACTACCCGCAGGAAGCCATCGACATCATCAATCCAATTGTCGAAGGTGAGGCCGACATGGTGATCGGATCGCGGATGATGACCTTGAAAGACCATCGTTCACTACCGCCGGTAGCCGCATTCGGGAACTGGTTGACGTCGTGGCTGATCCGCATCAGGTGGGGGATTCGATTCACCGACATAGGTCCCTTCCGGGCAATTCGGTTTGAGGCCTATCAGAGACTGGGGATGCGTGATCGTAATTTCGGCTGGACCACCGAAATGCAGGTGAAGGCGGTCAAACAGAAACTCAGCTGCCTTGAGGTACCGGTGTCGTACCGTCCACGCATTGGTGTCTCCAAAATCTCGGGTACAGTTTCCGGTTCCATTCGGGCCGGGGTGAAGTTCCTGTGGATTTTCCTGCGCGAGGCTGTCACCAGATGAACCGCAATCTGCTTTTGATAGTTTGCATGGTGCTCCTGATCGTGGCCGCCGCCCTGATGTTCTATCCCGACAATGAGTCGCCACGAGTTCTCAAGTTTGTGATCATTGCGCAGGTGATGTTCGCTTTGTCGATAGCGTTATTCGCGATTGGACGCAAGTTTGACTTCGACAAGCGGGATCGGCCGTTGTTCTACATCGTTCTCGTGTTCGCCGTGGTTATCAGAGCGGTCATGTTCTTCGGACCGGGGGATAGTTTTTGGTTTTCAGACGATGTTTATCGCTACGTGTGGGACGGTAAGGTCGCGTCGCACGGCGTCAATCCTTACCTGTACTCCCCGCGTGCCGGTGAGGTTGCGCATCTTGTCGACACGGTAATCCATCCCAAAATCAACCATGCCTGGCTGCCAACCATCTATCCTCCGTTGGCCCAGTATGTCTTCATCGCCGCCTACCAGCTATCGGGCGACTCTGCCTGGGGCTTCAAGCTCATCAGTGCTTTCTTTGAACTGTTGACATTGCTGGTTTTGCTGGTATGGTTTCGGCAACATGGGATCAGCCGCTCTCACATTCTGCTTTGGCTGTTCGCACCGCTGGTACTGATCGAATTCTACATGTCGGCGCACATAGATATTCTGGCCATGCCGTTTCTGGTGACAACGCTCATCGCTGCTCACGATAAACGTGCGGGCACTACCGCCATCATGTTGGCCCTGGCGACTCTGGTGAAGTTCTACGGGTTGCTGTTTGTGCCTTACATACTCATGGAGTTCAGAGGGCGCCAACGCATACGGTTTATCGCGGTCTATCTCGCCTTCATAGTGGCATCGTATCTGCCGTTTGCAATCGACGGCCGGTGGGCGTTTCTGGGTTCGCTGTTCGAGTATCTGAGCAGCTGGCAATTCAACGCCTCATTATTCTTTGTTTTCAAGTACGTGTTGGGTCTTTCATGGGCGCGCCACCTGGCCGCCGGATTGCTTGTACTCTGGTTGGTCTATTTGTTCATTCGACGGCTTGACCTCCTGCAACGTATGTTTGGCGCCATGGCCGGTTATATTGTATTGACCACAACGCTGTTTCCGTGGTACTTTGTATGGATGTATCCGTTCCTGTTGCGAAATCTCTCGCCCGCTTTTGTGTTCTTGTCGGGCAGCGTCCTGTTATCATACCATGTTCACATTGGTTTTTACGCTACCGGTGAGTGGACGCCGATCATCTGGACCGGGTTGGTCGAGTACATACCTTTTTATGCCTTGCTGATTCTCTTCGCCGTGCGCAAGCGCAGAAGGAGCATGCTCGATGCGTGAGATGTTTGTGGGCTTCTACTTCTTTCTGCTGTTCTACATCGCTTTCTACGGCATCCAGATTTACTGGCTTGTCTTTCTGTACATGCGCAAGCGTGACAATCCACATAGGCGACCCGAGGAGACCCAGATTCGTCCGATGGTAACCGTCCAACTACCGGTATACAATGAAAAGGCGGTGGTGGTCCGCTTGATGCAGGCGGTGGCACGATTCGATTGGCCGACCGACAAACTCGAAATCCAGGTGCTGGATGACTCCGATGATGTTACTTCCTCGCTGATTAAGCAAGAAGCGGCCAGGCTCGTCAAAAAGGGAATCAGGATCAAGCAAATCAAACGCACCAATCGCCACGGCTTCAAGGCAGGAGCTTTGCAACAAGGACTGGCTTCAGCCAAGGGCGAATTCATAGCCGTGTTCGACGCCGACAATGTGCCGCATCCGGACTTTCTTAGGCGGCTGATGCCGTACCTGAAAGATCCGTCGGTAGGCTTGGTGCAAGCGCGCTGGGGTTTTCTCAATCGTAACCAATCGCTGCTGTGTCGGGCGCAGGCTTTGTTTCTCGATGCCCATTTCTATGTGGAGCAAGCAGCACGTTCCCGTGGCGACCTGCCCATGAACTTCAACGGCACGGCCGGAATCTGGCGGCGGGAGGCCATCGACCAGGCCGGTGGGTGGCAATTCGATACCCTCACCGAAGACCTCGATCTTTCCTACCGCGCCCAGCTGGCCGGCTATCGGTTCTTGTTTGTCGATGATGTCGAAGTGCCTACAGAGTTGCCCAGCTCCATCCGCGCCTTCAAAACACAACAGCATCGATGGGCGAGAGGCGCCATGGAGACCGGTCTGAAACTGCTGCCGGCTATTTGGCGTTCTCAGCTGCCGATGCGATCAAAGATAGCATCCTCGTTTCATCTCACCCAAAAATCGGTAGCCGTTGCTTTGATGCTGTTGTCGATCATGTTGGTGCCGGCTTTGTACTTTCGCATTGAAGGAGGTGCCTGGAAGCTGTTGATGATAGACCTGCCCATATTCTTGGCCGGCGCCGGGTCGATGTCGATCTTCTATGGGCTGGCCTACAGGCGCGGCAGCCCGGCCGGAAACGGTTGGTCCAAACTCATTCTGCCGCTACTTACATCGCTGGGCATCGGCCTTTCGGTAAACAATTCACTGGCCATCATGGGGGCAGTGTTCGGACGCCGTCGACACTTCGTCCGCACGCCCAAAAGTGGATGCCGAGAACAAGACCGGACCAAACTACCGGCTGAGTACAAAGTACCGTTCGATCACACGGTGTGGGTAGAGACTATGCTGGCCATGTACGCGGTGTGCGCGGTGGGTTGTGCCGTAGATGCCGGTCTGGCGGCATCGGTGCCGTTCTTGTTGACTTTTGCATTCGGCTACAGCTATTACAGCGTGGTATCAATCAGGGAACTCCATGGCTAAGTGTGCAGTCGGCTTGATGGCTAAGTACCCCCAACGTGGTCAGGTAAAGACCCGTCTGGCGGCCGACATCGGCGCCGATGAAGCCCTGCGTGTCTATAACGATCTGCTCAGCCGGGCAATTGCCGTAGTGAGTGACCTGAAAGAGGCCCATTTCGGGCGTGCCGTCTTTGTTACACCGTCCAACCTGCGAGATCAGTTCAAGAACGATCACCCGGAGCTTGATGCTTACTGGTCTCAGTCGGAAGGTGATCTCGGCGTGCGAATGAATCAAGCCCTGGCACTCTTGCTCAGCCTGCCCAACATCAATAAAGCCATTCTGATCGGTACCGACATCCCCGAAATCGATGGTGACATAATCCAACAGGCATCAGATGCGCTCGATGATCACGACTGTGTGATCGGCCCCACTGTTGACGGCGGCTACTATTTGATCGGTATGCGAGAGGTTAAGGCTGGACTTTTTCAGGCGGTCGCGTGGGGGACTCCATCGGTTCTGAGTGAAACACTGACCATCTGTGGACAACTCGGGCTGGCGGTACGCCTGCTGCCCGAATTGCGCGATCTGGACGATCTTGATGACCTCAAACAATTCGCGGCGACGGGAGTAATTAGTGTGAACCGCATGCCGTGATGCGGTTTGCTTTGAGTAACACCACGGCCGGACAGGAGACGACATTGAACCGACAACCTGGAGCAACAGACCTGGATGCCAAGCCGACCACGGATTCTGTCGGGTACATTCTGCCGCACACGCTGGAAGAACTGTGGTTTCACACCGGGACGGTGTGCAATCTCGGTTGTTCTTTTTGTCTGGAAGGTTCGGGACCGGATGTTCATCGAATCCAGACCATTGCTACCGCCGACATTGCCCCGCTGATCGATGAAGCCCTTGATCTCGGCGTCCGGAGGTTCTCGTTCACCGGTGGGGAACCGTTCATGAACCGTGACATGATCCCCATTCTTCGTATGACTTTACAACATCGCCCCACTTTGGTGCTCACCAACGGTACGCGGCCGATCAGGAATCGTCTGGATGATCTGCGCTCTCTAAGTCAATGGCCGAACCCTCTGAAATTCCGCGTCAGTCTCGATCACCCCGATCCTGATCGACACGATTCCGAAAGAGGGAAAGGTAGCTTTGACCTGGCTTTACAGACTCTGTCTCAACTGCACGAAATCGGTTTCGCCGTCTCGATAGCCAGGCACGCTGATGAAAACGAAGATGCGGCTGACGTCGACGGCGCATTTCGCAAGTATTTCAAGTCGGTCAACCTTCCCGATGATATCAACATCGTTACCTTCCCCGAACTACACCCGCCCAAGGCCCACGTGGATGTTCCCGGTATTACCGAGAACTGTATGACTACCCACAAAACCGCCGAGGAGCGCACAGGTTTCATGTGTGCCTTCAGCAAAATGGTTCTTAAAATCGACGGCCGCATGTCCGTTTACGCCTGCACCTTGGTGGACGACGATGCTCGCTTTGATCTGGGTCCAACGCTACGCGAGAGTATGGACCGGAGGATACTACTGAACCATCATCGCTGTTTTTCCTGTTTTTCTCAAGGCACCTCCTGCGCAGAACGATGACGCCTGCCGAATAATCGCAACCTGAACTTCCCGGGCTGAGTCTTCCCGACACGGAGAGGCCCACCCAAAGGGGCTTGTCAATAAGCCCTTTGAGTCGCCGGCTGACGTGCTACACGGTGACGGTGCTGTCGGGCGGGGTTGCCCAACACCTCCCGCGCCCCAGACCTTTTTCAACCCGCCCAGAGTCGGTGTGGACGACCCTCTGTGAGAACATCCAGAGTAACGTGCAGGCGCTGGGGTCAACGTATCTCTGGTTTTGTCGATACTATAATGAAGCATCACAGTGTGAGATATCTTGGTTAAGGCTCCACCTGTCAACCATGGTGCGATGAGCCGGCGCCGATCCAATCGGCCTGTGTGGGAGCAATAGAGGTTGTTAAGCCCATGTTAATCAGCGGAAGAATGCGGTTGTTACTGCTGGCGGCCATCATGACAGTGGCTGCGTTTGTCGTGGTGGGCACGACAATGTACGTGCTCTACCAGACAGCTTTTGAGCAACAGCGGGAACGCTTGGTGGAAACGGTTCAATGTCAGGCCCGGCTTATGGAAGCGATCGCCCGTTATGACCTAAAGGACCACCAGACACACCATCGCCTTGATCCGGCAAGTCAGCACATACCAGCCGAAGCCGAATTGGCCGATTCCGCTCTTGAGGCAACACTCAGCCAGTTGGAGGATGCCCACGGGCGTTTTCGTGGCATTGGCGAAACGGGTGAGTTAATGCTGGCCCGACTACAGGGTGATCAAATCGTTTTTCTGCTCAGGCACCGACACGATGATTTGGAGGAACCTCGTCTCCCGGTTCCGTTTTCTTCACCAAACGCAGAGCCTATGCGGCGCGCGGTTTCGGGTAACTCCGGAATCGTTGTTGGACTGGACCATCGGGGTGAGCAGGTGCTGGCAGCCTATGAACCGGTTGCCGTCTACAACCTGGGCGTGGTGGCTCAGATCGACCTGGCCGAAATCCGCGATCCATTCATCCGAACAGGCGGCCTTGCCATGGCCCTGGCTGTAGCCCTGATATGTTTAGGCTCGCTAATCTTCTTCCGGATCGGCAACCCCATGGTCAAAAAGGCGGTTGAGAGCGAGGAGAAGCTGCGAAGTGTTCTTGCGTCATCTCCGGACGCCATCACTGTTTGCGATCTGAATGGTATGATTCTCGACTGCAACGTACAGACGGCAATTATCCACGGCTATTCATCCCGGGCCGAGATGCTGGGAGTGAAGGCGAGGAATCTGTTTCACTCGGATGCGATCGACACGGCCAAGAGAAGCCTCAAACAGGTTCTGGAGCATGGCCCGGTTCGGGATGTGGAATTCAGGATGTTGCGCAAAGACGGCAGCAGTTTCCCGGGGGAAATGTCTTTAAGCGCCATATTGGATACTTCAGGCAATCCGATCTCAGTGGTCGGTATTACCAAAGATATTTCCAGGCGGAAGGAGTTGGAAGCGAAGTCAGAAGATCGGCGCGAGCAGCTGGACTCGCTGCTGGCGAACGTCGATGCCATAATCCTCGAAGGCGACCCTTTCGACATCTACTACGTGGGCGGTCGGGTTCAGGAACTACTGGGTTACCCGGTCGAAGACTGGTTCAACCATCCCGAGGGTCCGGTCGGTTTCTGGTCCGGTCTGCTGCATCCGGACGACATGGACAAAATCCAGATCTGCGCAGAGGCCATTTCACGAGGCGAGAATCACTCTCTCGAATATCGAATGACTGCCGCCGATGGAAAAACCGTCTGGTTCTTTGACTCGGTGACTGTACAAACGGAGAACGGAGTCCCGATCAAAGCACTGTCGGTAATGACAGACATTACCCAGCGCAAACAGGGCGAGAGCGACCTGATAGAATCTGAACGCAGACTGATGTCACACCTGCAGAACACTCCCGTCGCGGCCATTGAATGGAATCTGGATTTTGAAGTTACGGAATGGAATCACGCCGCAGAGCAAGTCTTCGGCTACACCAAGTGTGAAGCTATGGGCAGGCATGCCGCCGGTCTGATAGTGCCTGAGTCAGCGCGAGACCATGTCAACACCGTCTGGACGAACCTTTTGCAAAACAAAGGTGGCTACCACAGTGAAAACGAAAACTCCACCAAGAACGGCCGGATTATCGTTTGTGACTGGAACAATACGCCGCTTTTGGACAGAGACGGCAAGGTTTGTGGCGTGGCCTCCCTGGTGCTGGATATCACGCAGCGTGTCCGCGCCGAAGAAGCGTTGCGCAAAAGTGAAGAGCGTTTCAGCGATATTGCCAACAGCATGCCCGGAGCGGTTTATCAGTTCATGATGGATAAAGAGGGGCAGTTCTCATTCCCGTTTATGAGCGATGTCCTGGAATCGATGGCGGGCGTACCGGCCCGGCTCCTGATGGATGACGCGAACCGGATGTTCGACCTCATTCATCCCGATGACCATCAGGCGCTGCTTGAGTCTATTGCCGAGTCTGCAAGAACCATGACGACTTGGGAATTCGAATTCCGAGTCGTCAGGCCGGATAAGAGGATTGCCTGGCTTAAAGGAAGTTCCAACCCGAGCTCACTGGGTGAGCAAGGCATCCTCTGGAATGGTGTACTGGCTGATATCACTGAACGCAGGCGAGCCGAAGAAGAGTTCCAGCGGATCACAAACCAGTTGCAGTTGAGCGTGAGCCAAATGCCCATCGCCTACATCCTGTGGGACTACGACAAGAAAGTGATTGAATGGAACAGAGCGGCCGAACAGATATTCGGCTACTCAAGTGACGAGGCCATGGGTAAGCCGTTTTTTGATCTCGTGGTACCTGACGCGGCACGGCCACTGGTTGATGGTGTCGCTCAGGAACTGATTGCCGGGAAGCCGTCATCCTATTCCACCAAAGACAATAATGTTCGCAAAGGCGGAGAACTCATTTCGTGCTTGTGGCACAATACGCCGGTGCGTGACGCCGATGGACGAGTTACGGCAGTCTTGTCGATGGCGCAGGATGTGACTGATCGCATGGCTGCCGAAGAAGCCTTGCGCGAAAGTGAGGAGAAATTCCGCCGCATCACCGAACGGCTCTTTGATGTCGTCATAACCGCAGAACTCGATTCGACGATCAAATACGTGTCGCCTTCTATTCAAAGAGTATTTGGGTACAGCCCCGACCAGGTTATCGATAAACCGATATCAGATTTTATTCCTGAGTCCGGGTTGGTGTCTCTTCGCGAGACCTTCCGAATGACGGCCGCAGGCGAGATGGTCGAGGGCACCCAGTGTCCGTTCATCAGGCAGGATGGCACGATGGCCTATGTCGAAGTGAACGCGGTTCCGATACGCAAAGACGGTCAAATCATCGGAGCGCAAGCGGTGATTCGTGATGTCACCGATCGCAAGAGGATGGAGGCGGAACTTGCCAACAACGAAAAACTCGACTCGATTGGCGTTCTGGCCGGGGGAATAGCTCACGATTTCAATAACGTCCTGACCGGTGTGGCCGGAAACCTCCAACTGGCTTTGAGCGATGTCGATCCCGACAGCGAAACCGGACTCTGTCTCAGCGATGCCGATCAGGCTGTGGCCCGGGCAACCGATCTGACCCACCAGCTACTTACTTTCGCAAAAGGTGGAGCACCGGTCAAAAGGACCGCCTCAATCAAGGAGGTCATCGAACAGTCATCGCGCTTTGCTCTGCATGGGTCCAATGTTCGTTGTGAACTGTCGATGCAGGATGACCTGCTTAACGCCGAAGTCGATATCGGCCAGGTCAACCAGGTGATCAACAACCTGATCATTAACGCCGATCAGGCTATGCCGACCGGAGGAACCATTTTCCTAAATGCTTCAAACCACTCGGTCGATGCAGATTCCTCGTTGCCCCTCTCGCCGTGTGAATACATCTGCATCTCCGTCCGAGACCAGGGAGTGGGTATTGAGGAGGCGGTCCAGCGACGAATTTTCGATCCTTTCTTCACCACCAAGCCGCGTGGCAGCGGTCTGGGATTGGCCACCACCTATTCGATTGTCAGAAACCATGGGGGACACATCGAGGTTCAATCAAGCCCGGGTTGTGGGGCGGAGTTCCTTGTCTATCTGCCCGCCACCAGCGCCATGGCCGAAAAAGAGCCAAAAGACCCCCCTCCAGCTCGAAACGCCGGCGGGAGAATTCTGGTCATGGACGATGAAGCCTGTGTACGCGAAGTGGCTTTGAGGTCTCTCCAGCGCAAGGGTTTTGAGGTCGATACAGCCGTCGATGGCGAGCAAGCTATCGATCTGTTTGTCAATGCTCGTGCCGAAGGTCGACCGTTTACCATCGTGATTCTGGATCTAACCGTACCGGGTGGTCTGGGCGGTATTGAAACCGTCGACCGATTAAGGCGGATCGATCCAAACATCCCGGCCATTGTCTGTAGCGGCTACTCGAACGATCCTATTTTGGCAAGCTATCGAGACTATGGGTTCCAGGCTATCATTGGCAAACCATTCCGACCCCGGGACCTGATCCACACCGTAAACCGGCTTCGCCCCGGAACCAAAACCACCTCCACAGACCCTTTGAATATCTGAACCAGTCGACTGGTTTCCATGCGATAGGTCACGCTGAGCCCTCAGCCGGTCGCACCGTCCCCAGATATCGGGATTCGGAGTCAAATTCGGGGAGTAGAGAGGGCTACGTGGACCTATTTTGTTGACAATTAAACAACTTCCTGTTATCTTTTCTTCGAGAACGCACAATAATCCTATTTTTCTTTGTCAAACCGCTCCGCCGCAGGAGTTTTTGCCGAACCATTGGCCTTAAACAGAGACTAAATCGGTGGATGAACTCAATGTATGAGAAAATGGAGTAGTTCCAATCAACGCGTTCAAACCGCAAGACCCCCACTTGCAGGAGTAGTTATCATGAGAATGGTCTTTTTGACGATCGTGGTTCTGTGCTCTGCCCTGGCAGCACAAGCCGTTTTGCCGCCGATGTTATCGGTGGCGCCACACTTCCGGACCTTGGATGGGCTGAGCTATCAGTTCCAGGGGACCGGCAACAATGGTCAGCCAATCCCGGATGGTCCTCATTTGTTCGGGTTTTCAATCTGGAATGACACCGGCAGCAGCGGTGCCATGCTTTGGAGCGAATCGCAAACGGTAGAAACCGAAGGTGGATTGGGCAGCGTCATGCTCGGCGCATCGGTGCCGATCCCGCTCGACGTTTTCGGTGTCGGCGGCGGGGACACAACCAAAGCTCTCTACCTTGACATCACACTCGATAGCGAATCTATCTCCCCGCGCACACGACTGTTGCCTGCACCATTTGCGCGCGTGGCCGAACGTTTGTTGGGTGATGTGGTGACCGGTCCGGCCAGTCTTGAAATCATGGACCCTGGCGGGCTCGGAGATACCGTCGCGTTTTTTGGCGTGTCCAACACCAAGGCTGAGACCGTTCATCTTTATCTCAAGTCCAACGGCTTTGCCGATGTCTCGACATCCGGAATGGTCCTCACGGACCCCAACGATGACACTACCGCTTCGTATGGCAAGGAAGACATAGTCCTGAACAACATCGGCTCTTCCGGTGATGACGGCGTCTCAGTCGAACTCGGGACTGATCGGACGGGCGCCCCCGGTTCGTATGATGCCAGAGGGCGTTTGACGGTATCGAATATCGGTTCCAGCGGCTTGGATGGTGTCTCGGTTGATCTCAGCACCATCAGCACGGAATCAGGCACGGAGCTGAACCGCAACGGCCAATTGGTCATTTCCAATATTGGCTCCTCGGGCGACGACGGCGTTTCGGTGGAACTGAGTGCCAGCAGCAGTGATCAGGGAGGAAGCGCCAACCGCAACGGTCAACTCGTGATTTCCAACATCGGCTCGTCAGGCGAAGACGGCGTTTCGGTGGAATTGAAGGCAGGCCGAGACTCGTCCGGTGATTTGGAAACACGAATGACCTATTACGGCTTAATCGATGACGGCGGTCGTCCTCGCACCAGCAAACCCAAGGAAATCGTCGTGGTGGGCAGCAAGGTCAAAGAGGTGGTGCGATTCTATGAAAACGCCAACGAAGATGAAGTTGCTGATCGCAACTACGTCAGGGGCCGCGCTACCGGTGTGCGAGTGCACTCTCCTTTCAGGGTCGTGGGTGCCGCTCTTCCGGACACAACGCCCGGTTACGAAAGGCTGGTCGATAGTTCGGGTACGTCTATGTCCTTTGCCAAGAACAACACCGATGGTACTTCCACCTGGTTGGAAGCCCGTTCCGACACCGGCGGAAGTTCATCGGCCGTAGTCTACTCCGACCCCGGCTTTGGGATTACGAAAGCAGGGATCATATCGGCCGATGCCTCCGGTTCTCATCTGACCGTTTCCAATATCGGTTCCTCCGGCGAAGATGGTGTGTCCATCGACGTCGGCGCCGACAGCACGACGTTGCGCATGAACAAGCATGATCTTGTGGAAGTCCTGGCTGCGACAAGCTCCGCCCACGGCCATCTGACCGTCTCGAACATCGGGTCATCCGGTCTCGACGGCGTCCGGGCGGAACTCGGTGTCGGTGGTGGCGGGGGAGACACGGCATCCGGCGGTGGACTCGTCGTTTCCAACATCGGTTCCTCAGGTGAGGACGGTGTGTCTGTTGATCTCGGCACTGTTCGCACCGTTGATCCGGTGGGTCAGCTTGATGCGCGTGGGCACCTGACCATATCCAACATCGGCTCGTCAGGTTTGGATGGTGTATCAATCGATATCGGCACCGGTACTACCGGCGGCGGCGGGCAGCCTTTGAACCGTAACGGTCAGTTGGTGGTTTCAAACATCGGATCATCAGGGCTGGACGGAGTCCGCTTCCTGGTCGATCCTGATGGCGCCTGCATGGCCCTGACTGATTCGGTCGGCGACTCAGCGGTGGTTATCACCACCAAACAACTACCCGGTGGTCCAACCCGGGGCAGTAAACTGTTTGTCGGTGATCTCAGTTGGGACGGTGACTACGACCTGACCTTAGACGGCAGCGTCGGCATCGGCGTTTCCAATCCGGCCAACATACTGGAAGTGGCCCGCAACTCGGCTACCGATCCGGTCGCCGACGCCTGGGGAACCTACAGTTCACGACGCTGGAAGAAAAACATATCGCCGATCAACAACGCACTCGTCACGGTGGGCAAGCTTCGCGGTGTCGAGTACGATTGGAAAGCCGACGGTAAGCATGACATCGGCCTTATTGCAGAAGAAGTGGGCGAAGTCATACCAGAAGTGGTAGCCTACGAAGAAAACGGCTCCGATGCGCGTTCGGTCGACTACGCCCGGCTGGTAGCTCTGCTGATTGAGGCGGTCAAAGAACTCAAGGCCGAGAACGTCCAGTTAAAATCTGATCTCGCCCAATCCGAGACGAGTTCAAACGATCGCTTGAATACACTACAGGATCAGGTAACTCAATTGTCCAGCCTGATTGAACAACTCGTAACATCAAATGAGAACGGCACACCGTCCGGCGGAGAGTCGGTAGCGAGTGCCCAACAAGGAAGTGCATCGAGGAATTAACTATGAAGCAGTTTTTGAATCTAATGGTCTTAGTCGTCGCCATCACCGCGATCTCTGCAACCGTAGTAGCCGACGTACCTCAGGTGATAAACTACCAGGGTCGTCTGACCAACCCGTCAGGTGATCCGGTGGACACTACCGTGCAGGTCGTGTTCAGTATTTGTGCCGATTCACTGGGGTCCGCTTGCTCATGGACCGAGGTGCATCCAAATGTCGTTGTTACCGATGGACTCTTTGATGTCCTGCTGGGCTCGATAACACCGTTCACCGGCGTCGATTTTGCCAATGACCAACGCTGGTTGGGCGTCAACGTCGGCGGCGAATCTCTTCCCTACACTCGTGTAGTCTCGGTGCCGTGGGCGCTAACCGCGGCCGGGGTGGAGGGGTTCTCACCCGGCCCCAACAATGTCGATGAAGGTCTTTACAGTTTACTGGCTGGCGATAGTAACACGGTTTTGTCGGACTATTCATCGATCACCGGGGGCCTTGGCAACCTGGCCGACGCCCAAGTCGATGCCGACACAATACCGGATACATCAGATATCTTCAATCCACCGGGCGGCGGGCCCTCACCGCCGGATGCTTCGACCACCGGATGGGGTGCGTTTATTGGCGGTGGATGGGGGAACCACGCTCACGGCGTCCTAACAGTGGTTGGGGGCGGCTTCGGGAACACTTCGTGGTGCGCCTATTCAGCAACTGTCGGTGGTTTTAGAAATCTCTCGGCCGGTCACTTTTCTTTCCTTGGCGGTGGCTTTCGAAACTCCATCTCCAGTGACACCAACTGCTGGTGCGGCTACGCATCGGTCCTCGCTGGTGGCTTCTTGAACACAAATGACGGGCTCTACTCCACTATCAGTGGTGGCTTCGGTAACAGGATTCAGAGTTGTATATCCGGAGCGACAATCTCAGGCGGCCTTCGCAACACTGTTCTTCAGCAAACGGGTACAATCGGTGGTGGCTTGGGTAATCTGTCCAATGGAGACGGATCAACGGTCGGAGGAGGTCAATACAATAACGCAGTAGCTCAAATGGCGACAATATCGGGCGGCGGAAGATCGGACCCCACGAACCCAATCACCAACAACGAAGTGTGGGACGATTACGGTACTATTGGCGGCGGCGGCAGTAACAAGGCCGGCTCCAACGACGGTATTGAGATCAATGCCATTTACACGACTATTTCGGGCGGCAGGAGCAACGCAGCAGCGGCCGATTTTGCTACTATCGGCGGTGGCGACACCAACATAGTTTGGACGCAATACGCCACCATTGGCGGCGGCATTGGCAACGAAGCCGGTGGAACCTACTCGACAATCGGCGGCGGTGAGGGCAACATCACGCAATTCAACAATCACCAGACCATCGGTGGCGGACAAAACAACTATGTGCCCGACCCGTATGGCACGATTGCCGGCGGTCTGAATAACGAAGCCTTCACCTGGGCAACGGTCGGCGGCGGCTCGGACAACCAGGCCATCAATGAGTTCACCTTTGTCGGCGGCGGCAACCACAACGTGGCCGATGGTCATGCCTCGGTAGTGGCGGGCGGACTCGAGAACCATGCCAACAATTGGACGGCGGCCATCGGTGGCGGCCAGCTAAACTCCGCCTTCGGCGCCGTGGCGACAATCGCTGGAGGACACAACAACCAGTCCCAGGGGGACACCACCTTCATCGGTGGAGGAGCAGGCAATATTGCCACTGGTCCGGCGGCAACAATCGGAGGCGGCGCAGGTAATACCGTCACCGGCAACTTCTCGGCCGTTCTCGGCGGCGCCGGCAACATTGCCGGGGCTGAGGGCGATGCCGTGGGTGGTGGAACAAGCAACGTGACCGGACCTGGGATCAACTCCACCGTTCCGGGCGGTTTTGAAAACGAAGCCTCAGCCGACTTCTGCTTCGCGGCCGGGATCAAGGCAAAATCGGTTGATTCATGCTCGTTCGTCTGGGCTGATTGTTGCATAGAGCCAGGCCAGATCAACTCCACTCCTTACTATTCAAGCGGCGCTCGGACCTTCAACGCCAGAGCCACCGGCGGCTTCTACTTCCTTACCTCTTGTGATTCGCTCTTCGATCCGGCCACCGGTGTTGGCACGGGAGTCTATCTTCCGGCCGGCGGGTCGCAATGGCTGGCCGGTTCCGACCGCAACAAAAAGCGTATTGTCCAGGCGGTTGAAGGCAGGGAAATGCTCGAACGTATTTCGCAGTTGCCGATTTATCGCTGGAGCTACAAGGAGCAGGATGCGTCCATTCAGCACATCGGACCGATGGCCCAGGATTTCTACTCCATCTTCAAGATAGGTGACAACGACGAAACAATCGCAACACTCGATCCTTCGGGTGTCGCCCTGGCTGCAATAAAAGAGCTTTACCGAGCGAACCAAAAGTTGGAAACCAAGACTAATGAAATAGAAGACCTGAAGGCGGAGATGGCCCAGATGAAAGTTTTGCTGAAAGACATTTTGGCACAACAGCGTTCCACAACCGGCAAGTCCACCGAACTGGCTGCCAAACCGTAACATCGAAGGAGAATTGAACAATGTCGAAATCAAGATTCATTCTCGGATCCTTGGCCATACTTCTGGTCTTCGCATCGCATTCTCTGGCCGAAAAGTCCGGTTCCAAAAGGCCCCTCAAGACAAATGACGCTCAGATAGCCGAAGTTGATCAAATGCTTGAGACTGCCCGCGCCGCAATCACGGCGCGAGCCAACGAGCAGATAAACTGGCAGGTAATTGCCTCAGGTGGTACCGACGGCAGTTCCACCAACTACGCCCTGAAAGGCACCGCCGGACAGCTGACGGTAGGGAGTGGAAGCTCTCCCAACTATGGACTCAATCATGGTTACTGGCAAAACTTCACCACCGGCAGTGGCGGCTGTTGCGTTGGCATCGCCGGCAATGTAGATGATGATCCCGGGGATGTGATCGACATCTCCGACCTGGTCTATTTGGTCGATTTCATGTTTAGTGGTGGTCCCGAACCTCCCTGTTTCGAGGAAGGTGATGTTGACGGCAGCGGATCACCACCGATCGATATATCCGATCTAGTGTACTTGGTAGATTACATGTTCACGGGTGGACCACCGCCGCCACCTTGTGCGTGAAAAAGGAGACCTTCAAAATGAAGAAGCTGACTCAGTTGACTACGGTAGCATTGTCCTGCTGTCTGTTGATTGTCGGGACGGCGGATGCGTTCAAGGAACGAACGATTCCGACCAAGCCGGACAAAGCGAGCATTGGCTCAGGCTATGATCGCGGTCATGTCGAGGTGAAATTCATCGATGAGATGGACATCGGTCTATCGGCGGACAACACGCCGATTGACAGGGGCAACCGGGCGCTCAAATCGGCGCCGGCTCAGAGCGCTATCAAAACCATCGCTGATGCCGGGGGAAGTTGGAAACGGATGGTCTCGCTTCCGGAGGAAGAGATGGACGACTTGGTCAACAACGCCGAGAAAAACCTGGACCGTGACATTGCCGACCTGAATAACTACTTCATCCTCACCGTTCCGGATGGCATCCGAACCGAAGAATGGCTGGACCAGCTCAACTCACTCGCGGAAGTGGAAATTGCTGTGGCGATGCCTTTGCCCGCGCCGTTGCCTGTTCTCCCGCCCAACTATCAGAGCAACCAGGGATATCTCAATAACGCTACCACCGGCATAGGTGCCTCCACGGCCTGGGCCACTACCGGCGGAACCGGGTGGCCGCCCGCGGCAGGACCGATAAGGATCGTCGACTTCGAGTACTCCTGGAATCTCAACCACCTTGATCTCCCCTCTGTTTGGTACACCTATAATCCCTCATACACACCCTCAGATCCGTTTAGCGATGACAATCATGGTACCGCGGTACTGGGCGAAATGGCCAGTATGAACAACGGTCTGGGTACTGTCGGCGCGGTCTATGCGTCCTCCATGGCCGTATCGCCAACCTACCTGAACGGCGCGTGGCAACTTGGCGTTGCTATGACCTGGATGTTGAGTGCGACCAGCGCGGGTGACGTCTGGTTGATCGAGCAACAGATGCAAGGGCCGAATTACACCGGAAGCCCGCCCGGTACCCAGGACGGTTTGATTCCGGTCGAGTGGTGGTTGTCGTGGTACAACATCATAGTCACGGCTGTTGGCAACGGGATTCATGTCGTGGAAGCAGCCGGCAACGGACGCGAAGACCTCGACAACCCGGTTTACTCGACACTGAACGGCGGTCACTGGCCGTTCTTGCCTGCCAACAACTCCGGGGCCATTATTGTCGGAGCGGGAGCCGCACCGGGTGCATTTGGCGGCTCTGACGTTGACCGGTCACGATTGTGGTTCTCCAACTGGGGTTCGCGCGTTAACCTCCAGGGCTGGGGCGAACGGGTCTACACGACCGGTTATGGCAACCTGTATTCAGCCGATGGCAAGAACTACTGGTACACGCACGACTTCAGCGGTACCTCAAGCGCTTCGCCGATTGTTGCTTCGGCAGTTGCGATCATTGAGGGCGTCAACCAGCAGGCATCGGCCGGAGTCCCGATCAGTCCGGCCACGATGCGGAGCCTGTTGGTCTCGACCGGTTCGCCACAGCAGGCGGGAACCTATCCTGTTTCACAGAACATCGGACCCCGGCCTGATGTAAACGCCGCACTGGCCAACATGACATGTTGTGCCAATCGTGGCGACGTCGACAACTCAGGCGGCGGCACGCCTGTCGATATTGGCGATCTGGTATACCTGGTCGACTTCATGTTCAGCGGAGGACCGGCACCGCCATGTTTTGATGAAGGTGACGTGGATGGCAGCGGTACACCGCCCATCGACATTGCCGATCTGGTCTATTTGGTTGATTACATGTTCAACAGCGGACCGGCGCCACCCTCCTGTTAGAGCAACAGCGAATCTATCTGTGAAGCCGGGATACACACTATCGAGTGTGGTCCCGGCTTTCTTTTGGGCAGGCGCTAGTGGCTTGCCATTTGCGTGGTGCACACCGCAACATACGAGTCCGTCATGCCGAGGTGAGTCCAGGCATGAGATTGCCGCGCTTCTCCGCTCCGCCTGCGGCGGGGATCGTGCGCAATGACGAGAATCTGGACTCATTCACCACTCCCCAGTGGTGCCTTTCGTCACACAATGAAAGGCCAATCAGGGGCAACTTTGTAGGAATTTTGTTGACATGGCCGAAGACCGGCCAGATATTTGATGTTCCACATCAAAAGAGCTGACCCTCGATCTAAACTTCGGGGTCGGCAAGCAGGTTTTTTCACCGCGGTGCCTGACGGAGACCCGAGTTCTTCACAGGCTCGGCAACAAAGGAGAACCCGAAATGTTAGATCGTCAAATGCTCTGGCCCGTAAGCAAGCTGGTTCTAGGTCTGACACTGATCGTGTTGTGCGCGGCCGCAACCATAAGCGGTGGAACCATAAGCGGCAACGTCTCGGATGTCACAAGTGGTGATGGTTTATTGGGAGCGACTGTTACCGCGATACCTACTGATGAGACGGTCGATTGGGTCCAACAAGCCACCTCTGAAAGCGGTGCTTTCGAACTCAAGAACTTACCTGCCGGTGAGTACACGGTCAAAGTAACTTTCATGGGCTTCGTCACCACGTCGTACACGGTGAATCTTGATTCCGAGTCTGCGTCTGAAACGTTGGACGCTGCCTTGAAGCCTGCTCTGTTGAATTTTGGTGTGGTTTCGGTGACGGCCTCTCGTACTCCGGAGAAAACTGTGGACGCGCCTGCTTCGGTGAGTGTGGTCAAGTCAGAAGAAATCCAGGAGCGGACCACCCTGACACCGACCGAACATATTAAGGGTCTGCCGGCGGTCGATGTTGCCTCCACCGGTCTCAACCAGTCGAACGCGGTCGTGCGCGGTTTCAACAATATTTTCTCCGGTGCTCTTCTGGTGCTGGTCGATGATCGCCTGGCCAGAGTGCCCTCCCTGAGGTTTAACGCCTATAACTTTATTTCAACGCCCAACGAGGACATTGAGCGTATTGAAATAGTCTCCGGTCCGGGTTCTGCTCTGTATGGACCTAACACATCCAACGGCGTGATGCACATGGTGACCAAGTCGCCCTTTGAGTCGCAGGGAACCACTGTTAGTCTCGGCCGCGGTGAACGCAGTTTGGGCATCGGCTCTTTTCGCCACGCCGGTAGTTACCAAAACCGCATCGGTTACAAGATTTCCGGTCAGTACTATCAGGGTAACGACTGGGAATCGTTTGAGCCGTCAGAGCCCGAGAAAATCCAGTTGGTTCGGCTGACTACCTCCGGCGAGGAAACAATCGGCGATTCAATTGTCAACAGCCGCGATTTTGATATCGAAAGAATCGCCGCCGACGCCCGCGTTGACTTCCTCGTCAATGAAGACCTCTCGCTCAGACTCAACTCAGGCTTCAATCGGGCCAGCAGTATCGAACTTACAGGTCTCGGTGCCGGACAGGCCATTGACTGGACCTACAACTATTACCAGGCTCGCATGAAATACAAAGACCTGTTTGTTCAGGGATTCGTAAACATGAGCGATGCCGGGGATACCTATCTTTTGACCAGCGGTCGCCTGATCGTCGATAAGTCTCGGCTTTGGGTGGCTCAGTTGCAGCATCGCTACTCGCCGTCCGAACGAGTCAACCTCACTTACGGTTTGGATGCCATCTATACACGCCCCAACACCGAGGCGACTATCAATGGTCGTCATGAGGACGATGACAGCATCGATGAATTGGGCGCCTATCTGCAATCCGACATGAAATTGAACGACCAGTTCAAGCTGATCGCCGCTGCTCGTGTCGATGACAACAACAGACTTAAGGATATGGTTTTTTCACCGCGTGCGGCCCTGGTCTACCAGCCGAAACCCGGTCAGAACTTCCGCGCGACCTACAATCGTGCTTACAGTACGCCGGACAACAACAACCTCTTTTTGGACATCCTACAAAAGCCGGACGTGTTTGGCATCGGCGCGAGTTTCTCAGGAGTGTTGGGCTATGAGCCGAATATCGACTTGCGGGTGCAGGGTGTGCCCGAGACAGGTTTCACCTGGCGGATGACCGATGCCGGTCCTTCGTTCCGTTCGCCCTTTGCGCCGCTGGCCGGTCTTACATCGTCCGACTACATAGCATTCAACGATCCGGCGTTCACCAATGTCATGTGGACAGTCGGCCGTGGAGCCGTGCTGGCCGCAGTCCCGGCCGGATTGCAGACCGCGGTTGCCTCTGTGACACCGCCCGTGGTGACCGGCGTGAACAACACTCTGATGACGCTGGACCCGGACATCGGGACCTTCGTGCCGTCGACGGTCGACGATATTGCCGACATTGAGCGGCTGGAACCGACCATTACGCAGACATTCGAGCTGGGCTACAAGGGTAACGTCGGTAACCGGTTCAGTTTCTCAGTCGATGCCTACCGCACCAACAAAGACAATTTCATCGGCCCTTTAACTGTTGAAACACCGAACATCTTCATGGACCCGGCCACCCTGGCTGCTTATCTGGGACCAGAGTTCGCGGCCAACTATGCCGCAGCCGACCCAGCCACCCAGGCGGCGCTGGATAATCTTGACGCCAACGGCAACGGCCCGGTCGATGAACTGACCGCCATGTTCGTCGGTGGCGCAGCCGGGATTCCATTTGGTACGGCCAGTCCGGAGCAGGCTTATGTGCCGGATGCGGTGATGGTAACCTATCGCAACTTTGGCGACGTTTCGTTTTACGGCGCGGATTTCGCCTTTGCCTGTCATCTTCACCGGAACTGGGACCTTGGCGGTGTTTACTCTTATGTCTCCAAGAACTTCTTTGAGAAGAATGAGGACCAGGTACACGACATCAACCTGAACGCTCCCAGGCATAAGGTTGGTTTGTCGCTTCGATGGGCGCATCCGGAGCATGGTCTGAATGCTCAGACGCGCTTCCGGTGGGTGGATGAATTCGACATGGACAGTCCCTTCTTCGGGTCGACCGTCGAGTCGTACTACTTGTTCGATCTGAATGTGGGCGTGAAGCTCTTTGAGGCTACTAATCTTTCGCTTACCATTCAGAATGTCCTGGATGAAAAGCATATCGAGTTTGTCGGCGGACCGGAACTTGGACGTTTGGCCATCGCCCGTGTCACCCAGACTTTCTGATCTTACCACACAGCTTTTCTACGCCCGGCGGTGCACCAGCATCGCCGGGCTTCTTTGTGTATACCACTCCTTGTCAATCAACGGCCGGTCACACGGATTCGCTGACGTCCTCCGCGGCGGACAAGACCCACCGCAACAGACTGGAGGCCTTTTTCAACACTCCCCTTACAGCGGGTATCCGTTCTGATCATGTCTGATCTGTGTACATTCGCGATATCATTGGTTCTTGCCCCCCACCAGTTTTTCTTGACAGCCGCCGGTAAATCCGCTAGTGTGCAGCAAAGTCTGTCCAAACGAAGAAAGTGAAAAATGTCCAAACCAAGACAGTGTCTTCTCGGTTTCGTCGTAGCAATTGCGCTCCTCCTGCCGATCAGCGCATCAGCGGACGAACAACCTATCAAGATATTCGGCTACTTTCAAACTAAACTCGGTCACATCAATATTCCCCCCGGACACAATGAGAACTCGTTTCTCGTGCAACAACTCAATCTGATACTTAGTAAGGATATCGGAGATCGATGGCGAACGCATGTCAATTTCGAGTTCCTCAATACGTATTCATCGGCGCGTAACTGGGGAGATATGAATCTCGAAGAAGCCTGGCTGAGATACAAACCAAACGACCGTCTCAGCTTTCGATTCGGATTGCAGATTCCGATATTCAACAACTTGAATGCTATCAAGACGAAGATGCCGCTTCTGCCATATATCCTCCGTCCCTTTCCGTACGAATCTTCATTTAGCGAGATCATAAACATCGAGGCGATGGCGCCGCAACGAGCTTTCGTGCAGGTGGACGGCTATCTTCCTCTGGGGCCGGATAAACTCGAGTTCGCGGCCTACCTGGGTAACAGTCCCGACATCGACAGCGCCGGCGGGCGCGAACATTTTGTGCGCGGCGCTGATACCACCAACAGCTTTTTGGTAGGCGGGAGGGTTGGTCTTAATGTCCGCGAAGACGTAAAGATCGGTGTATCGATCACGCGCGATCAAACCAATATGCTGGCGCCGCTGGCCGATCCTCTTGGCGAGGATGTGTCGCGTTTCGAAAGTGCTCTCAGGCTCAGGCTTGGCGGCGACCTCTCGTTTCAGTGGCGTGACATATACTGGGAGAGCGAGGCGATCTATGTGACCGTTGAGGAGGACAAGGAAGATTTTGATCTGGACATGACCTATCTTTATGGTACCCTGGGCTATCACTTCAGCGAGCAACTGTTTGTTTACGGAAACCTGCAATACACGGACGGCAATGAAGGGAACGCACGACGGGAGATCGACGACTCGGTCAGCCCGGCCGATACGACGATAGTGACATTCAGAACCAACGCCGAATCCACTTTTCTGGTCGCCGGGGCCACATATTCCATCAACGACAGAATCGTACTCAAACTCCAATACGGCAAATACGACGGAACGGTAACACCGAAGTACGTGAGTGAATTGGATGAGCTTAGGTTTTTTGCAGCAGCCGTGTCGGTGATGTTCTAGCCATGAAGACCTACTGGTATAAGTATCGTAGTGTAGTCGCCTTCTTCTGTGTTCTTGCGACGTTCGCCGTTGGCAAGGCACAGATAGCCGTGATTGCCAATACATCGGTTCCGATTGAGAGTCTCGACAAGGAGATGCTCTTCGATGTGTACAGGTGTGATGTGCAGACATGGGACGACGACACCAAGATCATGGTGTGGGATCTGGGTGAGCGCGGCGCGACCCGAAAGGCGTTCTACGAGTTCATCGGAAAGAGGCCTTCTCGCATGAAATCTCTGTGGATGAAAAAGCTCCTAACCGGCGACGGCGACCCTCCCGAGGTGGCTGAGTCCGAGGAGGAGATGCTCGAGAAGATTATCGGCACACCTGGGGCGATTGGATACGTAAACCAGGAGTTGGTGGACGACCGCGTTAAGCTCCTGCTGGTCATTGAAGAAGAGTAGAATGGGATCGATTGGGTGTCAACAGTGGGCCGACGACTCAGTGCGATGAGTAGGACAAGGCCTATCCGCCCTGTCGTGTCCACTCCGTTCTCGTCAGTGAGAATATGCGTTTCAGGGACCTAAGTCTCAAGTCCAAGCAGCTAGTTGCATTCGCGCTGGTTCTGGCCGTGGTAACGACGGCCGCCGGATTCATCTTTCACCGCATGACCCTTCTGACGGAGTCGTTCGACGAAGTGGCGATCAACTGGTTGCCGCGATCTGTGGCCATTGCCGAGCTGAGTCGGGGTATCAGTAACTACCGCACGCTTGCCCTCCAGCACACCCTCACAACCGATGCGTCGGCAAAATCGTCGCTCGAAAGGCTAATCAGTTTGCAGATCGATCAGATCGGCGACTACCTGGATAGATACGAATCACTCCGAGGCCGATCGCGCGAGAGTGGACTGGTGTCGGCCACCGAAGATTCTCTCTATGAGATGTTCGATTCGGATTGGGATGAGTACCAATCTGTCTTTCAGGAATGGATACAACTCTCACGACAAGATGACAATGAAGCTGCCAGAGCACTCATCGCCGGAACCGGGGCCATGCTCCACGAAAACATTCGAGAGCATCTGGAGGAACTGGTCGACCATATCACCGAGGCGTCTTCCAACGCGGTCAGCCGGGCCGAGGAACGTCATCATTCCACCCGAAAGGTCTTTGGATTCCTACTGCTCGTATCGATGGCCCTTTCAGCCCTGATTGCGGTGAGCATGACCCGCTTGATCGCCCGCCCACTTCAGCAACTCGCCACAGCTACCGAGCATGTCTCCGAAGGCAATCTCGACGTTCATCTCGATGTCTCCGGGAATGACGAAATCGGCAGTCTCGGTCAGTCGTTCAATCACATGGCGCTGTCGATACGCCAGGCAAGGGCCAAGACCGAGCAACAAGCTAAACGTCTGAGAGAACAAAACGCAGCCCTTGAGGCGGCCTTGGTGCGCCTCAAAGAAGCTCAAGAAGAGCTGCTTATGAAAGAGAAGATGGCCAGCCTGGGAAAACTGGTGGCAGGTCTGGCGCACGAGATAAACAACCCGATTGGAACTGTTATCGGGTCCATGGACACTTCCAAACGAGCTCTGAAGAAACTGAAAGACAAACTTGCCGGTGGAACCTCGCATTCAGACCTGCAAGTCGATCCGGAGTTCGAATTGTGTATAAACACGCTTAATAAAAGCACCGAGATTACGATGACAGCCAGTCAGCGTATTGCGAGCATAATTCAAAGTTTGAAAAACTTCTCCAGACTTGACGAGGCCGAATACCAGGTTGTCGACATTCATGAAGGTATTGAGAGCAGTTTGACTCTCCTGGGACACAAGGAACTCGGGCATGCCAATGTGGTCAAACGGTTTGGCGACCTGCCGCTGATAGGGTGCTATCCCGGACTTCTGAACCAGGTATTTATCAATCTCATCAGCAATGCCGCACAGGCAATTGTCGAGTCCGGCTCAATCACCGTCAGGACCCATCAAGCAGGGGACCGGGTAGTAATCGACATTACGGACACGGGCGTTGGGATTCCACCGGAACGATTGGAGAAGTTGTTCGATATCAGTTTCTCGACCGACACATCACGGGTAAAGATGGGCGCTGGTCTGGTGACCGCGCACAGTATGGTTCAGAAGCACGGCGGGCAAATCGAGGTTGCGAGTGTAGTCGGCGAAGGCTCAACTTTCACGGTCACGCTCCCTCTGATTGCCAGGCAGGATAGTCCGGACTAGTTGGCGGGTTGGGAGGCATTTGTGGTGGCTGCACAACAGCCCATGCCAGAGCCCCTGCAGAGTGATCGAACTGGCTTCCATCCGGATCGTTACGTTAGCTTGCCTCTTTGGGGTCCTGAAAAAGGATTGTCGCTACGTCATTCTTGATCGGGTCGCGACGGACGACGTACCAGCGCTTGTCGTCGTTCTGGCCGGTCTCAACGAACTGCGTGAACCGTTTCAGTTCTGGCAGCCGCGGCTGGTCATGAATATGGGTCTTGTCGTAGCTGAATAGCGCTTCATAAACGAGTGTTCCGATTTCGGCAACCGGGCCGTTCCCAATAAGGTGCTTGCAAAGACCTTCCCAGGCCTCCTTGTCCTGATCGTCCCTGACATCGACGAATAGCTTGCTCTTCATGTACTTCGGAATCGACTCCTCGTACTCACCTTTTCGCAGGAGCGCAATGAACTTCTCCTCCGCCCCGGCATAAATCTCCGAGTTGATAAGCGCTGTCTCCATGCCGACTCCGCGCTCTCTATTATTGGCTTTCTGAGCATAGGTTGGCGTGCAGATCAGCAGGACGAAGCGTGAAGATTCGACGGCCGCTTCGGCAAACCTGTGAATGTCGTAACCGGGCTTCAGGTCGGTCTGGTCAAGAACAACTTCCAAACCGCGACTTGCCAGATCCTGAGCGGCACCCAGGACCCAGGCCTTGTGCTCTGCGTCATCATGTGAATAGCTGAAGAAAACTCGGGTCATTTCGCTCACTTTCGTGTAACCAGATAGCGCCACACCGAATTGCCGGCAGTAGTGTAATTCAGAAAAGCCGTCCGTATCGGCGTCTTGTCATCTGGCCGTGTTTTGGAACTGCCTGAACTCCTAAGGATAGACAGTTTCTCCCACAATGCCTACACCATGGTCTAGGTCCGGCATCTTTGCAACATACGTTCGTGTCCTCGGTTTCGCAAACTAAACGCGCTTTCACCGCGATGGTCTGGAGTGATATCGGCGGGACCTACCGGTATCGATTATTGTCTAAGTGTGAGTACATTTTGAGATATCTGCACTTCATTCTCCGGGCGCTTGGTTGCCTTGATTTGGCCAAATGTGAGGCTCGTAGACAATCAGGCTCGGTGTGGCCGCCTGGGCCATATTCGATCTTGCGCGACCACGGTTGACCCCCTATCCTACAAGCACTGCCGGAGTGGTGGAATTGGTAGACACCAGGGACTTAAAAAGGGAAATCGCAAAAAACGCAAGTGATTGTACTGCAACGAAACATGATGTACACCAGGGGAATACAACGTTTACTTACACGCATGTATTAACTCCTAATTGCCTCGATTTGGCCCTACTATGGACACTGTATGGACACCGGTGCATCGGCGCATGCGAGTTAGCTGCTGTCAGGCAAATAGAGTCATTCTTGATCACTCAATGGGTTGCCGGAGACTTAATGCGGATAGCGGAGAGGGGGTATGATAGCAAGGTGATAAGTCTCTAGATCCAACACCACCGGCCACAGTACCGGCATTGGGTGGTGAGCAATAGAATCAGTACGGACAAGCAACGGGTTCGGGGCCTCCCGTGAACATGTAGTCCACAACATAAACCAAGTCGGCAATGTCCAATAGTCCCATACTGCCGTCTACATCGGCTTCATCGTAGCAATCCGGTTCGGGGCCACCTGAGAACATGAAGTCGACCAGGTAGACCAGGTCAGCTATATCCATTTGATCGGCTGGATCGTCGTCTATGTTCCCTGCTATGCCGGTGCAGCAGTAGTCCTGAAGGTACTTCAAAGTTATGAAGTCACTCGTATAAGAGGCGCTGGGGTAAACTGATAAGCCGGTTACGTAAACAGCCCCGGTATTGTCTACGACAATGGCCTCCGAAAGGTCAGTATCACTCTCCGGTCCGTCGTATCGTTGGGTCCACCGTTCATTGCCGTCTCTATCATATTTGATAGTGAGAAAATCGCCGTAGTTTTGTTCCCCGTCATAACCAGTGATATAGATGCCTCCGTCGCTGTCCAGAGCCATGTCTCGAAGAATGTCCATAGAGTGTTCCGGGCTCTTATAATAGCGAATCCACAACGTGTCGCCACTCCCGGATATTTTGACCGTTCTAAAGTCGTGATCGGGCTCTTCCGGTGCGCCTCCAGCGATGATTAGATTGTCTTCGCTGTCGACACCTATATTGGGTATAGCGGTTCCTAAGGATGGGTTTACCCACGCCGTGTCCCCATTTGGATAGAGCTTTGCAATACCGGTCCCACAGACTATAACAGACTGCGCGTTGTCCAGCACGATGCACGAGCCCCCCGGAGTTCTCGACCACAGCAAGGTGCCGTCGGCATCGTACTTAATGGTGATCTGTTCTCCGACGACGTAGACCGCCCCCGAGGCGTCAACGGCTATCGCTTCTCGTCCATTCAATCCACCGGGACTGTAAATCCTCGCCCAGGCAGTGTCTCCGTTAGGAAGATACTTGGCTGTCAGGAATCCATCGTTCTGGCCTATGTGCCCGGTGACATATGCATTGCCGAGTGCATCGACAGCCAGGTCGCTGGCATGATTCTGGTAATTGGTGGGGAGGTTCAAAAGCCTCGTCCAGACAGTATCGCCGTCAGGAGAGTACTTGATTGTGGCATAATCGGCGCTGTGTTCGACTCCGGAAACAGTGCACAGTATGAACACGTTTCCAGATGGACCCACCTCAATATCTACCACATCGTCGTCGTCGCCACCCGGCCCGTCGTAATCCGCGATCCAGAACCGGTGTCCCGTGGGCGAATACTTCACTGTGGCCAGATCATCACTTGATGCGCCGGCCACCACGCCTGTCACGTACAGGTTGCCGTCTGCGTCCAGGGCCAGAGCACGGGCCCAATCCAAGGCACCGTTGTAAACGGGATACTGACGTGTCCAGTCCAGCTCCACGTTCTGAGCACTTGCGGCTACCCCTAACTGTAGTGTAAAAATAATACCCAATGCACGCCATACGCTCTTTGGCATTCTCATGTTAAACATCCTCTTAGTCATAACGGTCCCCTCATGTGATTCACCAGCTCCGAACACAAAAGTCTACCCGACATCATCCCTGCTTAGTTGTATCATCCTGAGTCTTGCAGGAGCATTATAAACCATGTTGAAAAGTTGTCAAGCAAAAAAAATGGACAAATGAGATTTGTGACTTGACACACTGTGGCAGATGGTGTATTATATTATGATATCAGACATCTTTTCAAGTAGACTATGTGCCCGGTCACATAGGTATTGCCGAACTCATCAACAACCAGATCGCTGGCATGCTGGTAACCGGTGGGGAAGTTCAGAACACTCTCCCACAGCGTGACGCAATCAGGTGAGTACTTGATTGTGGTGTAGTTCACATTCGGCCCTGTCCAGAGAGGACTCCGCTTGGAATGTATCCGGATAATCCGGATGGGCTGCGGCAGTCTCAGCTTGAGCTTAAACCTGATCCGGTGTTTACGGTGGTCGTGCAACGCCGCAGATGAAACCACGGTTTCTGCCGAACAAAAAGCCCTGCCAACGCGTGGCAGGGCTTCAGCCGGGAGAGTTAACTGTGTCTATGGCGGCTACGATAACCACATCCGGTAAATCGTGTAAACTGCAGCGATACCGGCGCCGATTAGCTTCCAGTACTTTTTGCGCGGTTGCCACCGTTCCCAACGGAAGTAAAACCACCCTCCTCGCTTTTCGGCTTTGCCGGTGAGGTTGCTGCTACTGCTCGTGTTCATTCGCATAATTACTCCGCGATGATAAAAGGTTGGTGGATAGGTTTATTGAGTGAATTTATTGCCACAGCTAGAATAAGCATCTTGGAAGCAAAAGTCAGGCAAAAAAAATGGACAAATGAGATTTGTGACTTGACACGGACTGGCTGATGGCATATGTTGAAATACTAACCATATTCTCAACCAGGGCCCCGGCTGTTGCCAAAAAGGTCCACTGTAGACCCCTTTGGGCGGTAGAGCAGGGTGGGAAGATGTGCAATTTGATCGGTAATGTTGCAAGGTATCCGTCGAACCGCATTTTTCGGAGGAGGAATCGAATGCAGATCAGAAGAGGTTTAGCCATTGTGTGGATGATAGCCATCGCTCTGTTGGCTGTCATAAGTGCAAGTGTTCTTGGGGAGGAAACACGGGTCAACGACCGGTTTTTTATCAAATTCGCTTCCATACCGCCATTTGATACCGACACCGGCGACGTATTGGAGCACGACTCACTTGATTCTGATGTTTATGATCTACTGAATGACTACAACTGTGATTCTCTCAAAAAATGGTATTCAGTTCTCCAGAATTGCAATATGGCCCAATGGTATACTGCTTTCCACTCCGGGCGACCGGAACTGGGGAATCTCGAAGACACTATGCTGGCGCTGGGAGCAATTGAAACAGTAGATTATTACGACACCGGATGTGTGTGCGAGGAAACCAGCTGGCCACCCGATGATCCAGATTATAAAGACAACCAGGAGTTCCTCTTTCGTTTCCTCAACCTCGACTCAGCTCACATGATCGAAACAGGTGACACTTCGATTATCATCGCAATCTATGCCGGCGATCCCTATCAATGGTCACACGAGGACCTCAAACCGAATCTCTGGGTTCATCCAGGTGAGGATCTTAACAGCAACGGGACATTGGAGCCGTGGTGGGACACATTGGACTCAAACGGTGTCTACGGCGATTTCGACGGCCTGGACAACGACAGCGATGGCTTCATAGACAATCTGATAGGTGGATACTATAGTTTAGACGACATCAAAGAGGCGGAAACCGTTGGGCATTTCCATGAGACTCCCTCGGCGGGAGTCGCCGCTGCTGTGGACAATTTTAAGGGGGGACGCGGAGCTTGCCCCGATTGTCGATTGGCTGGCTGGTCGAGGCATCAGGATGCTGACAGCGTGCCCGAGATGCTGATTCGCGAAGGCGTGCGTATCCTAAACAAGAGCCGGGTATGTAGAGAAAGAAGCGAAGACAAACTATTTAATGACTTTCTCGAGGAATTGGCTGATTCGAACGGTACTTACTGCAAATCTGGCGGCAACTATGTGGGCTTGGCATGTTGCAGTGGTGCGCCGACCTGTGTGGCCGGCTTCGGCTTTGCTGACACGGTACCTGATTCCAACTCTCTGCTTGTCGCAAGTTACTCGACTGGTCACGATGTTGCCTTCGCACTACCGGCCAGCGACGTCTATTGGACCACCAGGATGCAATCTGGGTACGGCGGTTTTGGAGGTTCTTCCGCCGCCAGTCCAATGATGGCCGGAATCTATGGCCTAATGATGTCCTATGACCTGCACAACGATACTATTGACTGGACCATCGATTCAATAACTAACCGCTTAGCAGCATCGTGTACACCCATTGAGCCACTTTTGGTCAATGCTCCCCCGGAGGTGATCGGTGGATTTGGATATGGATACCCCAATGTCTATCAGGCCATGACCGTAAGGGGCACTTACAACGCTTACCGGCTGAGTCATCAGCGCTTGACGCTGTTGGATACTCTCGAGGCCGTTAAACGTCCCTATTGGGCGGGCGATTCGTTGACATTGGTGTTTGGTTGGAAGTGTGACGTCAAAGACCTTGATAGTGTGAGAGTCACGCTCATTTCTCCAGACCTCACCTTGGATTTCATTGATGCCACCACCCTGTTCGAAGACGTGGCCAGAAGCTCTGTGTATGAGGATACACTAAGTTTTGTAGTGCCGCTGAGTGCGGAGGCCAACGAACCATACCAACTGATGCTGGTCATGTCTGGTTCCGATGGCTACGTTGACACGATTTCAGTTCCGGGTATTGTACTGTGTCCAAGGCCGGAATACTCGGTAACCGACCTAACGACATCACCAACACAAATTCCTCCACCATTTTACGCGTATCCAACAGCGGCCAATGTTGATGCCGATGCGAGTCTGGAAGTTCTCTTTTACAAGACTGATTCGCTCTACTGCCTTGACCTGGGCACGGGAGTCGCGGAAACAGGCTTTCCCAAATACTGTGACATCGTCCCATCTCAAACAAACGGTATCGTCTCACCGGCCCTGGGCGATTTAGATGGAGACGGAGCAATGGACATTCTTTACAGCCCCTCAGAGTACTCAATTACTGTCGTTGACGGCGACGGTAGCGCCTTGACAGGCTGGTCCACCAAGACGTTCTCAGCTCGGCACTTGTGTTCCCCTGTTATCTCGGACCTGGACATGGACGGTTCATTGGATGTTATCCTGGTCACCGGCGATTCGTTGCATTGTTTCGATAACCAGGGCAATGCTGTATCCGGTTTTCCGAAGGCTACGGCCGGTTACGCGCCGAAAACATCGCCAAGCGTGGGTGATCTTGACGGAGATGGGTTTCCAGAGCTGGCCTTCGTTAGTGACGGCGGTCTGGAGATTTTCGACGCTCTGTGCGATACATCTCGTTATATCAACACGGATTTTTCTGGAAACCGCAACACGAAAATGGGTGATATTAACATCGATGGCAGGTTGGAGCTACTGGTTCCCGATGTCTTTCCAGATAGCACGCTTGGACACTTGGTAGTTGTTGCATATGACGCAGACTCCGGTTTCACGACGAAGGATACACTTTTATACGGCAGCCCAACTAGGCCGTTTTTGCCCCGCAACAATGATACTTGTGGCTTTGATGGCTACTCACTCGCCGATGTCACCGGCAATGGGTTTCCCAACGCAACAGCTATCAACAATCTTGAGGTGGAGTATGCA
Organism: Candidatus Zixiibacteriota bacterium; assembly: GCA_029860345.1. Lineage (NCBI taxonomy): Bacteria > Pseudomonadati > Candidatus Zixiibacteriota > Candidatus Zixiibacteriota bacterium. The sequence continues at coordinate 345,734 of JAOUBJ010000002.1, forward strand.
TCATATGCAGATTGTTGGATGTATTTTGACTCTGCAGGCGGGCAACAAACACTGTTGGATAATCAAGAATTCCTGAAATCATTCAACCATTTTCAACAAAATGACCTGACAGAACATAGCATGAGTCATGTTACATACTGCAATCTCGATGGAGACAGTGACATGGATATGCTGTATAGCTGCGTCGGAGGTCATTATCTATACGGACACAATATCGACGGAGATCCGTTGTTCGGCAATAGTCTCAGGGTAGTCTTCGATTTCCGTTCGCAGCAGGCTCCGTTTATGAGCGGAGGCCAATACCTCCACACACCAGTTATGGGGACGGCAGTGGTTCCGGATGGGAACAAGACCTGGATTATCACGTCCGACGAATGCAGGTGGACAGTCGGGACCGACATGCACAGGTCCGCTAGTGTGCGATGCCTGCAATTGGATTATGCCAACCCCAAGCAAGAATGGCCGCTGTACCGTCATGACACATACATGACCGGCTGCTACCGCCAGCCCTGGATGGGTGTAATCGATACCAACATTACCTGGCGCGATACTGTCTACTTGTACGGGGATCTTACTATCTCAGGAGGCGATACCCTCACCGTTAAGGCAGGCACGGTAGTACTTTCACATGATGACGACTTTGGGCGCGCAGGTGGTGATACTACGAAAGTAGAGTTGACGGTACAAGGTCACCTGAGTATAGAAGGCACCAGTTCCAATCACATTGTCTTTAGTTCACTCGACGGTACCGCTGGAGATTGGTATGGTATAGTTGTTGATAGCGGCAGTATCTCAATGAACTATGTCGACATCAAGTATGCCTATGCCGGTGTCTACGACAAAGGAAGCAGTACCGATACGATTCTAAACTGTGTCATCTCTAACAGTGACGTCTACGGTATTCGGACAGAGAACTCCGATCTTCTGATCAAGAACACAACTGTGAAAGACATGACGACCGGTTACGGGATATATGTGGACTCCTGCCAACCGAGTCTGGTTGACGACTCGGTGATCGCGTGTGAGGAAGGTATATACCTTAAGCGGAGCAAAATGACTCTTGAGGATTGTGTCATTGTTGGACCGGGCGCAACCGGTGTACATGTCTGGGCCACTTCGGACAGTGCTGCACATCTGACCGACCTGGAGATCACCGGTAGTTTCACCCGACACATATACCTGGATGCAACCAGCGCTGAAATCAACAATTGTGTCATTGCATCACCCACCGATTCCACCAGATCAGACTATGGAATCCTGGCCTCACTCACTTACGACGTGAAATTGCGAGAGACCGCTATCCACAATTACGATGCAGCCGGGATTTACGCGGGGTTTTGCATCTTTCAAGGCGAGAGTGACGAGTGGAACTTGGGTGATTATGACACGACGCAGGGGACACACGGTAACAACTCGATCCACACTGATGACGAACCGTCGTATGCCGTCGATGGGCCAACAAGTGGGCCCAATCTTCTGGCACATGGCAACTACTGGGTTACGTGTCCACATGAAGATACAACCCTGTACCGTCTGGCCGGTACTTACATAGTGTCGGACAGCGCTTGTCTGGAGACTGACCCCCATGCACCGGCGGGTAAAGCTCAGGTGACCGGCGAACTGGCAAACTTACCGATGCGATTTGAATTATATCCAAACTACCCTAACCCTTTCAACCCCTCTACGACTATTCGGTTCGATCTGCCAAAGACAACCGACGTACACTTGGTTGTCTACAATCTTTTGGGACAGAAAGTGATTACACTTAAGGATGGTGTCATGCCTGCAGGCTGGCATTCAGTAGTTTGGAACGGTCGAAGTGGTGGCGGCAAGCCGGTGGCTTCAGGCGTGTACTTCTACCGCATTGAAACCGACTTCGACGTAAGCAGCAAGAAGATGATGCTCATAAAGTAGTGAGAGAGGATGATTGTCATGAGAATCAGATTATTCTGTATACTAATGGTAGCGACGCTAATGACTGGCGGTAGTGCTGAGGCGTCGTACAAAGGAAATCTTGAGGTTACTAAGGCCGCATTTATCACGAACACTGACAGCACCGATACGCGCAGTTTGGTAAAGTTTGAGCTGGACAGTACGGTTTTGGGAATGGATATCAACTATGCCGTTATCGAAGTGCAGTTTGCCACTCCCACTGACAGTGCTGAGCATTTCGTAGTAACTCTGTTTCCCATGAAGGAGGCCTGGTCTGAGAATGTCAAGTGGTCATCGGGGTTGACCAAAGCCGGCGGCGACTTCCACGATGATGTTGGTATTGCTATTCCTGTTTCTGCGAAGAAAGGATATAAGGCACGCGTCAATATCTCTGAGATCCTGCAGTTGTGGGCGGACAGCAAGATAACCAACAATGGGTTTATCTTGGTGAGTGCTCAGAAAACGAGGGGAACAGGTAAGCTGCAACTCAGTGATGGTAAGCCCGACAACGCTGTATCTGGCGTTGAGGTCCGCTTCGGACCGAAGTGAAGTGGCTGAGTTCCTTGCTGTCCCGCGGATCGCCTCGCGTGATCGGCGGGTACAGATGCGTCGCTTTCGTACTTGATTTGGTAGGAATGATGCTGCGAGTCTTCGCATGCATTCAACCGTGCAGTCCGTAGAATCTCCGCGGACTGTTAGGGGTTTGGGCTAAGCTCCTGAGGCATCTTCGCTCAACCGACAACAGTTTCAAGGTTGCGGGCTCTCAGTTAAGCGCGTATCGTATGCACGTTTGACGGAGTGGTGGAAATGGAAGACACCAGGGACTTCACGTCCCGGGGAGCGTCGAAGATCGTTTGCCTTGGCTTGGACCGATTTGGGCTGACTTGGATCACTTTGGACTTAAAATGGAAAATCGCAAAAATCGCAAGTGACTGCGCCACAACGAAACTTGATGTACGTCAGGGGAATACAGCGATTACTTATACATATGTATTAACCCCTGTTTGCCTTGATTTGGCTCAACTATGGACACTCTATGGACACCGGGCCTAAAAAGCAGGTTGCGGAATCCTGGTTAAGTGCTTATCGTACGAAGGTTTGCCGGAGTGGTGGAATTGGTAGACACCAGGGACTTAAAATCCCTTGGTTCGTTAGAACCGTGCCGGTTCAAGTCCGGCCTCCGGCACTGATAAATCAGGTCTTTTGAAATTCGGAAGAGTCGGTGCGGTTTCGAGGAGTATTGTAGGCAAAGAAAGTGGCCTGCCACTCCGGCCTCCGGCACTGACTGATAAATCAGTTTTTTGGAAGCACGAGAACTCGGTGTGGTCTCAAGAGGTAGAACAACCAAAGAAAAGGGTTCGCCACTCCGGCCTCCGGCACTGACTGATAAATCAGTTTTTTGGAAGCAGGAGAACTCGGTGTGGTTTTGAGAAGTATTGTAGCTAAGGAAAGTGGCCTGCCACTCCGACCTCGGCTGTTGATATGCAAACCAGCCTCTCGTGGGCTGAGATAGCAAGACAGGCGCAAGTAAGTACCATCACAGAAAAAAGTGGCTTGCCACACAGGAGTCCAAAATGCCAAGAGGCTTAGTTCTTTCGTTCATTGCAGCCGCCAGCCTACTGCCGGGCAGTGCTCTGGTACACGCAGTCAGTGCGTCGCTGGTCCAGTTTGAAAGCCACCACATTCAGATCAAGCTCGATGTCCCCGCACATAGCGCGACAATCGCCGACAATGGCGTGATGAAGGTAACCCAAGGAACAAACCTGTTCTACCTGCGCAACTCAGCAGAGATCGAATCGTTCGCGCTCGATGGAACACCGGTGACCAGTTTCTTTGCCTCCAGTGTGGCCGATGCGCCTTTAACCGATAAATTGGCTGAAGAGATACGCGAGCGAGAGATGGATGAGAAAGTGCACGTGGTTCGATTCGAGCGTGACAAAGATGCCTCGGTCGAATTCTCACTGCGTTACACTTCGGAATTCAACGAAGACCCAAGTAACATGCGCTTCTCCCGTGAACGAGTCGGGGGAGAGGTAACGGGAACAATTCTCGACAAAGGTGCCTATCTCAGCGGCGGATCGTATTTCTATCCGACGGGTGATGAAGACCTTGTCAGTTTCAAACTCACCGCCGATATCCCCGACACCTGGGAATCGATCAGCGATGGCAACCAGGTTACATCGGAGTCTCGTGACGGTCGCAAGATTCAGACCTGGGAGAATCCGTTCAAGTCCGACGGATGCATGTTCATGGCCGCGCCGTATGTGCTTAAGTCCGTCATGGTCGACAGCGTGGAAGTCTGGTGCTACTTCTTTGAGGCCGACACCGGACTGTTCGAAGAGTATCTCCCGGCTACGGCAGATTATATTGAAATGTACACCGAGTTGATCGGTCCATACCCGTACCAGCGGTTCACCGTCGCCGAGAATTTCTTCCCGACCGGTTACGGCATGCCGGCCTGGACACTGCTCGGTCAGCGCGTGTTACAGATGCCGTTCATTGTCAAGACGTCGTTGGGACACGAGGTACTTCACAACTGGTGGGGGAATTCGGTCTATGTCGATTACGACCGCGGCAACTGGTGCGAAGGGTTGACCGTGTACGGAGCAGATTATCGCTACAAGCTGATGCAATCGGAAGATGCGGCCAAGAGTTATCGCAAAGATATCCTCAAGCAGTTCGTCAGCTACGTTAATAGTGAGAACGATTTTCCTCTGCGCGAGTTCACCTCGCGTTCGAGTCCCGACACGCGCAGTATCGGCTACGGCAAGGCGATGATGGTTTTCCACATGATTGAAGAAGAGATCGGCACAGAGCCGTTTTTCGAGGCGTGGAAGCTTGTCTACAGGCGTCACATCGAACAGAAGATCGGCTGGGAAGAGTGGATCGCCGCCTTTGAAGAAACAAGCGGAGCGGACCTCTCTCACATCATCCCGCAGTGGATCGACCGGGCGGGGGCGCCTACGATCGCGCTGGGCGGGGCAAGGAAAAGTGACGACAATGTATCCGCCGTGGTATCGCAGTCAGCGGAGCAAATTTACAGGATCAAAATACCAGTCCGCTTGTCCGGACCCGACGTTGCAATGGATACGTCCTTCGCATTGACAGGTGCCTCGACCGACTTTAGCGCGGTCATTCAGGGCAGTTCTTCGGCCCTCGAAATTGATCCCGACTTCCATCTTTTCCGAAAACTCTACCCGGAAGAAGTCGAACCCATTGTCTCATCGGTTATGGGGAAAGATGATCGTCAATACTTCACACCGGATAGCCGCATAGACGTGGTCGTATTGTTCGCAGAATTTGGCACGAACATCGAAGATGACAGTGTTGCCGTTCAGACGATGAGCGCCTTTGCGAACGCCGACCAAACCTGCGCTCAGATTGTACTCAACCCGGCTGAACTGCCCGAGTATCTGAAGAACAAGGTTGTCCTCACCAGTCAGACCGCGACTATCCAGGGAACCGAGTACCCGCGCAAAGGACACACGTTGGTGCTGACTGGTCAGAACTGGGAGGGGCACGACCGGTGTATGGTGATCATCACAACCGACTTCGCATCGCTACCGAGACTTGGACAGTTGATTCCGCATTACGGTAAGTACTCGTTGCTCGTGTTCAAAGGAACACGCAACATCGGTAAGGGACAGTGGGAGGTCGACTCCTCGCCCTTGAAAGTCTCGTTGCAATGACACTCGGACAGTATGGTGCCCGCGCACCATTCTTGACCGCCAAGCCCACAAACCCTACCTTAAGGTATGTGGAAGAAGCTGATCTTCTCGGTTGTGTCGTTTGTCCTGTTGCTGGCGCTGGCCGAACTGGCGGCTCGGCAGGTTGAAGAGAATGTCAGTGAACAGGCTGATCGTGCAGATATCCCAAGCGGTTGGCAGCAAGGCTTCTTCGCCAATGTCTTCGATTGGCATGAGCCCGACCCGGAACTGTTGTGGCGGCTGAAGCCCGATCTGAACAACCAGTACATTCGCACCAACTCAAGCCACACCATTGGACCAGAAGTAGCTATTCCCAAGCCAGCCAATACATGGCGTATACTCATATTGGGCGATTCATCCCCTTTGGGATTGGGTCTTAAGTCCTATGATCACAGTTTCGGGGTCCAGCTGCAGCGGCTTCTTCAGGACTCATTAGGGTCAGATCGAAGGATCGAACTTGTCAACGCCTCAGTGGCCGGTTACTCCAGCGAACAACTCAGGCGCTACCTGGCAATGCATGGCGAGATACTGGAACCGGATGTGGTCATTCTATATTGTGGAAACAACGACGCCTCGATTTCCGGTTTTTGTACCGATCAAGAACTGTTGGAAACGCAGCGCTTAAAATGGCTGCGACAACAGCTATCGTGCCTGGCTCTCTTTCGAATGGTGCGCGCTATTGTCGGTGGGGACAGACAGGCCACTTCATACGATGGACGGGAGTTTAAGGTCAGGGTGTCACCGCGGCGATTTGGCGAGAACCTGACACAGATAGCGAAGCAATGCCGACGCCTGGGTTGTATGCTCATCGTGGTCAAACCACCGGTGCCACTCATGTGGCCGGCCGGACTTCAGTTCAAAATGTTCACCACGGTAAAAGACTCAGTGGGACACCTTATAGTAGCGCCGACATTGGCCGCCAGTTTGAACCGACCGATTCGATACTGCCTGGAACGCAACCGAATGCCCGCCTGGTATGGTGAGCCCAACAGGATAACACGATTGATCTATGCCTCGGCCTACAGGGACAAGCTGGCCCCCGACTCGGCTGTTGCCTACTACCGAAAGAAACTAAAGGCCGATCCAAACTCCGCAATCTCGCTCAACAACCTTGGTGTTGCTCACTGGGAGCGTGGTGAATACGATAGTGCCGATCATTGCTTGCGAGTGGCCAGACAGGCATACGTTCAAGAATCGGTTGCTCCGTCAACCGAAGTATCACAGGCGTTGGGATCGGTTTTTCTGTTCAACATCGGTATCAACCTACTTGCCGCCGGACTGTCCTCGGCACCAGACACAGCTGAGGCGATGGCTCATCTCGATTCCGCCTTACAAGCAGATTATCTGTCGCTAAGGGTGAAGCGCACCTATCTAAACCAGATCGACAGCCTTGGCCGACAGAATCCAGGCGTTGAGGTGATCGATATGCCGACGATCTTTACCGATAACGGCGGCGAGTCACTGTTTATCGATCATTGTCACCCCACCAGGGAGGGCCATCGGTTGATCGCGCGCGAGTTGTATGAGACCTTAGTCGGTCGTTAGTATGTCCCTCCGGCTTGACACATGATGTCGATGATCTTATCTTCGTTACGAAGACAAGGAGTAATGAGATGTTGAAGACTGTTAATCCCAAGATTGCTTTGATCATTGCGATAGTATTGTCCGCGGCTGGATGGTCGTGTGAAAAAGCGACGACTCCCGAAGGTGATCCACCGGTCAATCTGACTCAATTCCAAGGTACCTGGCAGGGCTCGATCCGGATCGTTCGCGCCGGCGACTGCCAACTCAACAACAAAGACACGCTCCTTATCAACGACACTCGCCTTTACTGGACTGTCGACGCCGACGGATATGTCTCAGCCAACGAGGACCATTTCTTTACAAGTTGGAGCGGTAAGATCTGGCCGAGCCTGGGTGTGGAGTTGGTCAAAATCAACAACTGGTCTCAGGGAGGTACCACCGGTTGTGATTGCGTTGACTCCGACACTACAGAGTACTTGACCACCATCGTTCGGAACGCAGGTGGCGCCTACGAAATAAACATGACCTCAACCGAGACCTGGTGCCCGCCAAACGAAGGTCGCTTTGTGGTCAAGTATAGTCTCACCAAGCAATAGAGAGCAGGCCGGGGAGTCTTCACGATGTGGCTGAGTCTTCAGGGGAGCGGTCAAGACGTCCGTGCCCTCGTCATTACGAACCATCCGCCACTGGCGGAGAAGCGCGGCAATCTGATTCTACCAGCATCTGTCATTCCAGCGAAAACAGGAATCCAGTCTCTGGACCTGTAGGACAAAGTCCTTTTTGCGGTTCTGCCACACATCGGATAAGGACGGATTCACCCTTCGACTCCGCTCAGGGTGAGGTTGTGAAGCCTCAGGGTGAGGTTGTGAAGCCTCAGGGTGAGGTTGTAATGCCTTATTGTGAGGCCATGGGTCGCGCAACCCATAGAAGCCATTCATGGCTGATTTGTTGTGGGTGGTGTTGGGCGACCCCGCCCGACACCTGCCAGCCAACCCGCTTGCCGTCAGGCGAGTCGCCTGACAGCACCTGCAATGCAACACACTCGACTGATTTCTTCAAAAAACCTCACGTCGGGACCACGCAATGGGTCGAATGAGGTATCCCGGCAAGCACCTAGATATCGTAGTACAACTGAAATTCGTATGGTGTGGGGCGCACACGGATCTCACCGACCTCGGCACGCTTGATCTTGGTCCAGTTGGCCAGCAGGTCCTCGGTAAAAACGCCGCCAGGCATAAGATAATCATAGTCGGACTCAAGGGCATTGAGTGCTTTGTTCAACGAGGTCGGCAATTGAGGTATCTGTGACAATTCATCGGGTGGAAGCTCATCCAGGTTTTTGTCAAGCGGCAGTCCGGGATCAATTTTGTTTTTGATGCCGTCGATACCGGCCATTAGCATCGCTGCAAATCCAAGATAGGGATTCATGGTGCCATCTCCGGGCCGGAACTCAAACCGCATGGTTTTGGGATTCCGTTGATAACCGGGTATGCGAATGCAAGCTGTCCGGTTGCCGACCGAGTACGTCCCGGCCACAGGCGCCTCGAATCCCGGCACAAGCCGTTTGAACGAATTCGTCGAGGGATTTGAAAAAGCAAGGATCGAGTCGACATGCTTCAGTACGCCACCTATATAATGGAGACCGATTTTCGAAAAATTGGCCGGTCCTTTCTTGTCGAAAAACACCGACCCGTTCTTGTCGGCCAGATACTGGTGCACGTGCAAACCCGATCCCGGTTCATTGAAAAGCGGCTTGGGCATAAAAGTAGCCGACTTGCCCTCCCGGAAGCATTGGTTTTTGACGAAGTACTTCACCAACATCGACTGGTCGGCCATCTTCATCATCGGCACAAACGTCGTCTCGATCTCATGCTGCCCGCCGCCGCCGACTTCATGATGGTGGTACTTGATGTCAACCCCGACCTCGGTGAGCATAGCGCAAATCTGGGATCGCAGGTTAAACGTTCGATCCATCGGCGGTGCGACGTGGTAGCCCTTCTTGTAGGGAATCTTGTATCCGAGATTTTCGTCATCCTGTTCGGACGTCCACTCGGCTTCTTTGGAGTCCAGAAAGTAGAAAGCGCGCTCCGGACCCTGGAAGAAATTGACTTTGTCAAAAACGTAGAACTCAAACTCCGGCCCAACAATGGAACGCAGCCCGGGTTTTATCTTGGATAGGTATTTCTCGGCGTCACGTGCAACCCTTCGGGGGTTACGGCTGTAGGGCATGATCTTTTCTCCAACGTCCTTGATATCGCAGATCATCGAGAGCGTCGGGCGCTCAAAGAACGGGTCCATAAATGCGGTAGTAGCTTCAGGCAGGGCGATCATGTCACCTCGCTCGATCGCCGAGAACCCCGGCAGAGAGGAGCCGTCAACGCCGACGCCCGATGAGAACAGATTCCGGTTCAGCGATGAAACCGGAACTGTGATGTGGTGCCACAGCCCGGGAAGGTCGGATATCTTCAGGTCAACGAACTCGACTGAGCGTTTCTTGGCCAATTGTTGCAGCTTGACAAGACTCATCATCCATCCTATCGTCAAGGTTCGAACACTAATGAACGCCGGAAGGTAAGAAATTGTCGGGAATTTGCAAGTTACCCACCATGAGTGATCGTTTTGGTCTACAATCGGGACACAGAGGCAGGACTACATCGTGTTGGTATTAAGCCACGAGGACGTGAAAGCGGCTCTAACGATGCCGGATGTGTTGGCTGTAATCGAGCAGGCGTTCGTCGAGCTGTCGAGCGGGCAAGCCATCATGCCCCAGCGGATGACGATCACGACGCCCGGCGGCACTTCGTTCTACATGCCCGGCTATCTTGCGGCTGCGGGCGCGCTGGCCTGCAAAGTTGTCAGTGTGTTCAAGAACAACCCTGAGCGGGGACTAACGTCGACGACCGGTGCGCTGCTATTGCAGGACCCGGAAACCGGCGAGGTGATTGCGTTAATGGACGGCGCCTATCTTACGGCGATCCGCACCGGCGCGGCCAGCGGGCTGGCCACCAAATACCTGGCCCGCGATGAAGATGGTATGATCGCATCCGTGATCGGAGCGGGCGTTCAGGGTAAGATGCAACTGCGCGCAATTGCGGCGGTGAGACACCTGTCACGAGCTCTGGTGCATGACCTCAGTGACCAGGCTGCCGCAGGATTCCGCACAGAACTTGAGGCGGAGCTGAGAATACCAATTACCTGTGTCGATTCTGCGGAGCAGGCGCTGGAGGCCGACATCGTATCTGCCGCGACGACATCTTCGACGCCGTTGTTCGATGGTAGAGGTATTCATCAGGGAACGCATATCAACGCTGTCGGTGCGCACGGTCCGGAAGCGCGCGAACTGGACACAGCGGCGATTGTCAATTCGAAGTTCGTGGTCGATTCCAGAACAGCGGCCATGAAGGAATCAGGCGAGTTGCTGATCCCGTTGGAACAGGGGAGGCTCCTGCCTGAGCATGTCTACGCCGAACTGGGCGAGATCATCACTGATCAAAGGATTGGCAGGGAAAACAACGCCGAGATTACACTATTCAAGTCTAATGGATTGGCCGTGCAGGATACTGCCACCGCCAAGCTCGCCTACGATCGTGCCGTCCGGAATGGGCTTGGCACGGTTATTGAAATTTGACTCAGCAATCCCCTCGGTGCCGGCATCAAGGACAGGGGACAGGCGGTGGACCGCCGCTAAACATGTAGTCGACCAGGTAGACCAGGTCGGCGATATCCAGAACAGTACTGCCGTCGACGTCGGCCTCTTCCATCACCGGCGGCGGCGGTCCGCCATTGAACATGTAATCGACCAAATAGACCAGATCGGCAATGTCTACGATGTCGCCCATGTCTCCATTGATGTTTCCACGATCACCGGTGCAAACGTCAATTGTTTCGCAGGCATCACCCTGGCCGTCGGTGTCGGCATCTTCCTGCCCGGGATTGAAAACATAAGGGCAGTTGTCATCATACCCGCAGATACCATCTTCATCATCGTCATTAATAGTATCGCCGGGACAGGGATCGCAGACATCACCCACGCCGTCCAGATCACCGTCGGCTTGCGACACGTTGAAATCTAACGGACAGTTATCGCAGAGATCACCGATACCATCGCCATCGGCGTCATCCTGAGCCGGGTTTGGATCGTCAGGGCAATTATCACAGACGTCGCCGACATCGTCACCGTCACCGTCGGCTTGATCGTTGTTGGCATCATTGGGACAGTTGTCGCACAAGTCGCCATAATCGTCGCTGTCGGTGTCGGCCTGAGTCGGGTTGGCCACCGAAGGGCAGTTGTCGTCTTCGTCACAGTAGCCGTCATCATCGGTATCGTCACAACAACTGGTTGAAACGGTTTCACCATGCAACCAGATGAACGGATAGCCGGGAACCATCACCCAGTAGGCATACCAACTCTGCCAAATACCTGAAAGCGGGTGGAAGTAAAAGACGTCACACGTATCTACAGTTGAGCTGACATCGTACATGATCGATGGATATGGGCCGGGTCCGATTCCGGGATACTCAACACCCACGTAAACCTGCGAAGTGATACAGTATGGTTCCGGCAGCGTCACCGTGCCCGTATTGGGAAAGTTGAATCCGGCCGAATCTACAACCACCTGATGCCGATACAACTCGGGACCCGGACCGATGCAGGTCGGGTCGTTGGAGAATCCCTGATACACAACGATGTCCACTGTTAGCGGCCATTGGTACGGGCGGGCATCGACGAAGTTGGGTGGATCGAGAAAGCCCAACGAGACGGCACTGATGGCGAATGGATAGGTGGGGGAGCCACATTCGGCAGGATCGAAATACGACACGGTGCGATGGGCGCTATCGTAGCCGTGGCTATATCCGAGGATGGTGTCGTTGATCCAGTGATGCCAGATGGAGCAGGTGTCCTGTGCATTAGATAGCGAGGGTGTAATAACCATTCTATCGGGGCGAAGAGTCTGTATCTGGTTGTCTTGATCTAATCCGATTGCGCTAACTGCCAGGACCAAAACGACCGCTCCCAGAACGAAAAAAGCTCTATTCATGACAACACCAACCCTTCCTGCTATTTGCGCCGTGTGCTGCGGCATCCTCGGTGGCGTAAACGACGTATATGAAGACCTACGTTGGCAAACTACCTGCTATTGGCCTTTTTGTCAAGCTGTTTGATCATCGATAGGGTCCCTCTACTTTCACCACAGCCTTGCGCATGCCGTGAGGCGCACTTCGCGCAGGCCCTCACTGACACGCCGGCGGGGGCGGGCCGCCGTCAAACATGAAAGAAACCATGAAAACCAAATCAGCGATGTCGATGATTTCATCAACGCCGTTTATGTTCATTTCCTGCCTACATACAGCCGGCGGGCCACCATCGAACATGTAGCTGACCAGGGCAATAAGGTCTGAAATATCTACCGGCCCGCCATCATGGGTGAAGTCACCTCTTTGCACGCAACAATCCACGTACAGCGATATCGTTTTCTGATACACACCATCGTCTCTGGTCAGCAGGTGCGCCTGATCTTCCCAGGAATGAGTGAAGATTCCCTCTGGATTAAGGTCAGGATTGCACGATGGGCATCCGGCGGCATCATCGGGTAACGAAACATCCTCTGAGAGGGTGAGGTTCTCACCAAATGTGAAAGAGCCGTGGACCACGCAAAAACAGGTAGACACGACATAACTGGTGTCCAACCACATGTGGTAATCGGCACCATCAAAAAGCCATCTGATTCTCTGAGAGTATTCGTTGCCGGAGTCATACTCCAAGACTGTGTACTCACCCAGAAATCCGCCCGCAAAAGTGCATGCGTCGCCTACGCCATCTGAATTATTATCAGTCTGAGCGGGGTTGTGCACGTGCGGACAGTTATCCTCCGGGCAGGTGTTGCCTGAATATTCTGGGTTGCCGAAACCATCGCCATCGGTATCGATGCAGGCGTCACACAAATCTCCGAGGCCGTCGCTGTCAGTGTCCAGCTGATTGGGGTTGTGAACTTCAGGACAATTGTCATCAGGACAAGTGTTCGCCGGGTGGCCGGGATCGCCGAAACCATCGCCGTCGGTGTCCGTGCATTCATCGCACGCATCACCAACGCCATCCGAGTCGGTATCGTCTTGATCCGGGTTATGGACGGCCGGGCAATTGTCATCGGGGCAAGTATTAACAAAACCGGGATCACCAAAGCCATCTCCGTCGACATCGGTGCAATCGTCGCAAATGTCACCGAGTTCGTCGTCGTCCGAATCGATTTGATCAGGATTGAAGAGATCGACGCAGTTATCTGTCGCATCCGGTATACCATCCTCATCGGAGTCCATGGTATCGACCACTACAAAACAGTGGGGACCATCCCAGGTGGGAAACCTTGTTCCCACTCCACCCCCGGCAGCCCATTGCCAAGTGCCGCTTGGGGGAAAGTAGGAGGAGTCGATGCATATATGTTGTGCTGGTCCGCTTGCAACTATGGGGCCGATTGAAATCGAGTAGGTGGTGTCATCGAAATGCGCGGGCATCCCGATGGAAGGCGGAACTCCCAAGGCAGCCCCACCGAATCCTACGGTGTCGGCATCAATACCATCAGCGTCGACAGGGTTGGCCACGAATACCATAAAGTTGGAGTCCCAGTCGATGCTTGCAAGTAGAGTCGCCGAGGTTCCGGTCCAGGTCAAATCGTCGGGTGAGTATATTCTGAAACCATTGGTGATTCCAATGAAATCATGCTCTTCGAGATTGGCAGTACGAATATAAAATGTCAACCCCCCGCCGTTAACCACAGCGCTGTCGGTGATCAGTCCCACCACGGTGTCAAGTGTGATCAGTTGATCCTGACCATAGCCAACACCGCACAACAGCGACGTTGACACGAACAAAACGAGCAGATAACGCTTCACAACTCCCTCCACAATTCACTTACGGACAATCAGGCGGCGGCGGTCCGCCCGTGAACATGAAATCCACCAAGTATACCAAATCTGAAATCGACAGTGCTTCATCACCGAACGGCGGCTGCAACTCCGCCTCCTCCCAGCACGGCGGGGGCGGACCGGCGTTGAACATGAAGTCGACCATGTAGACCAAATCAGAAATGTCGATCACATCGCCTAAGTCGCCATCGATATTGCCAATATAACCCAGACAGCATCCGGCGTCATACATCGAGTTGAATGCGTACACGACGCCGGACGAGCCGAAAGTGACACAGGCCATATTCCCGGCGCCGTCGCCATTGATATCACCGACACCGACATGCATCACATCTCCGGCGCAACTGCGTTCGTAATAGGCATCACCGGTAGCGCCGTCTATGGCCCGAACATTCCCGTCATCGGAGCCGATCAGTGCATCGTCCTGGCCGTCGCCGTTGAGGTCGTAGCCGATTACGCAGTTGATCTCATCACCGGCCGTGAACGACCACAGCTCGGCGCCGTTGGTGCCGTCGAATGCGTAAACCTTGCGGTCATTGTAGTTGGTGCCGATCAAGACATCACCGGCTTTGTCCCAGTTGACCAGTCCGGACGACATGGCGTAGTCGGATGACGGTTCCAGCGGTCCGCTGGACCACATTTCGTCGTGCGTGACACCGCTGACCATGATTACTTTACCCATCGTGGCGCCCATTTTCTTGATACCGATAGCGACATCAAGCACGCCGTTGTCGTCGGCATCCAGGACTTCGCAGTGGGCGGCATACTGGGTGCCGATAGCGTATTCCCAAAGAGTGTTACCGGTGGAATCCTCCAGGACAACCATCTTGCCGCCTACAATCGCCACCACGTCGGGTAGCCCGTTGCCGTTCATTTCGGCAATCTCGATTTCTTCCGGATCGCCGCCGGTGAATGATCGTGACCACAACAAATCGAGTCGAGTCGTACCGGCGATTGCGTAGATCGTGCCGTCGTCGCTACCCGCGATCACGTCGACGTCGCCGTCTCCATTAAGGTCGGCGGCTTGCAGGTTCTTGCGATAAATCTGATCGGCCGGATCGGTGAACTGCCACATGACACTGCCGTCGTTGCCGTAAAGAGCGGTTACCATGTCGTCGTTACCGGCAACAGCTACGTCGATCTGTCCGTTGTTGTCAAAATCTCCCGTTGTCACGGCGTATAGGTTCTGGGTGCCGGTCCAGTGCCACAAGGTGTCACCGGTACAGCCATCGATGGCCCACACCCAATCGTCAAGCGAGGCCACTACCAGTACGTCCTCGCAGTCATCGTTGTTCAGATCAGCGATGGCCAGGGCATTGCCGTACTCACCGAAGGCGTACTCCCACAGCATGGGGGACTCAGCCGACCGGAGCGCCCAGATGGACTTACCGGGATTCGGTGGTGTACCGACAAACTCGGCGCCACCACCGGCGGCGACGTCGACAATGGCATCACCGTCGAACTCGGCCACAGCCACCGAATACATTGTCCCCGAAACTGCATAGTACCAGACCAACGAACTATCTACGGCCGAAACCACCGACACCCGGTCCCACGTTGCGGCAACGATGTTCAAGTCGCCGTCGCCGGTAACATCGGCAAAGGCCAGGTCACGCGGAAAGCTCTCAAGACTATCCGATTCGAACATCAGTGATGGTTCCGTGCCGTCCAGCGCTATGACCCGGCGCCAGCCGAGAAAGTTTCCGATTACCAGATCGAGATCGGTGTCGTTGTCGATGTCGTAAGTGTACAAATCAATCTGACCGTTGGTGTGGTCAATGGCGCCGAAGTCGTAGCTCCATTCGAGAATTCCGTCGGCGGCATTGCGAACGTACAGGTGCCCCTGGTCGGCGCCGTCGATTCCGGTGAAAATAGCCTCCGGCGTACCATCATCATCGATGTCCTCAATCATGGCGTCCAAAACCACGTAAGCAACCGTGGAATCCCAGATGAAGGCGCCGGTGGCGCCGTTGATCACGCCACAGTAGTTGTCGTAGCCGGTCAAGTATTCATTGGCAAATGCAACGTCGTCGATGTTGTCACCGGTTACGTCGCCGGTGGCCACGGCGTTGATCCAAAGGCCATCGACATACCTGGCCCAAAGCCTGGCCCCGGTCTCGCCGTCGATGGCGTACACGGAATCATCGAACGAAGCCGCGACGACATCGAGGTAGACATCCCCGTCCAAATCGGCGGTGGTTACGTCCTGGATAGTGGCGTCGATAGGAAAGACCCACAGGGCGGTGCCGGTAGCACCGTTGATGGCGTGGACATCACCGTCCGGCGTGTTGCCGGAGTTGTACGAAGCGCCGGCGATTACATCCATCACGTTGTCGTTGTTGACGTCGCCGATAGTCATCGAGCGCACGCCGTCCTGCAACCAATATATCCAAAGGGTGTCGTTGGTCTTGCCGTCGATAGCCACCACTTGATGCGGGTAGCCATAATAGTCGCTGGAGTACTCACCGCCGATAACATCGAAAGTGCCGTCGCCGTTGAGATCGGCCGTCTCGACATGTTTGGTCGCCCACTCGCCGTCAAAGGTCCAGATCGGTTCGCCGGAGATTCCCTGGCCTATCGCCAGCGGGGGCAAGCTCAGGGCTATGATGACAGCCAATAACACAAACCCTATACCAACAGTTGATTTCGGAATCATTATACTCTCTCCTGTTGTCGTTGCCTGTAGTACCTATATCACCCAAATATAGGGCGTTATCTCCATTTCACCAAACTGTTTCCATACCCATTGACCTGTGCGACAAAACAGCTTGTCATGTCGGCTGCGAAAGACTATAGTAACGCCCGAAAGAAAAACCTCAAGCGTTTCGGAGGTCCCGATGTTTGCTAAAGCAAGTCACACCCGCAACTTAGTATCGTTAATCTTTATGCTTTCCCTGCTGGTCGGCGCGTCGCCCGGTTTTTCGGTCGAAAGCGAAACTTACCAGATGCCGCCCAAGAGCATCGCCGACCTGGCCGAAGCAGCGCGTACACCCTCGGTTTCGATCAGCCCGACCAATGAGTGGATGCTGCAACTGAAATACCCGCCGCTGGTCTCTATAGAAGAAGTATCGCAGCCGGAATTGCGCATCGGCGGTCTGCGAATCAACCCGCGCACCAACGGCCCCAGTCGAGGCTATTATTTCTATGAATTGTCGTTCAGGAAGATATCCGATGGTTCCGTGCTCCCGGTCTCCGGATTACCGGCTGGAGCCAAGGTCACCAACTCTCGCTGGTCGCCCGATGGTAATAAGATCGCGTTTGTCAACGGTAGCGCTGAAGGGCTGGAACTCTGGATAGCTGATGTGGTCACCGGCCAGGCGCGCCGCCTGCCGGTTGCGCCGTTGAATGCTGCCTACGGCAGCCCGATCCGGTGGTTATCCGACAACAAGACCCTGATAGCAAGAACGATTACGCCTGGTCGTGGCAGCGCGCCGCAGGAGCCACTGACGCCGAGCGGACCAATCGTGCAGGAAAACCTGGGACGCAAGGCTCCCGCCCGAACCTACCAGGACCTCCTCAAGAACGAGTTCGATGCCCAACTGTTCGAGCACTACCTCAGTTCCCAGTTGGTCAAAGTCGATCTCGAAGGCAACCAAACCCAGATAGGTCCATCCGGTATCATCAAGAGCTTCGGACCCTCGCCCGACGGCAAACTGATCCTGGTCTCGACGATCCATCGACCTTTCTCGTATACGGTTCCGGCCTACCGCTTCCCGGTCAGAACCGAAGTGTGGGACTCAGATGGTAACGTGGTTTACCAGGTTGCGGATGCTCCATTGGCCGACAATATTCCGATGGCCTTCGGCTCGACACGCACCGGCCGACGCGAAGTTGTCTGGCGTGCTGATGCCGACGCCACACTCTGCTGGGCTGAGGCTCTCGACGGCGGCGATGCCGGCGCCGAAGCTGACGAACGCGACCAGGTGTTCATGCTCGCGGCACCGTTCGACGCCGATCCAACCTCGTTGATTACGATGCCGCTGCGTTACGATAATGTTGAATGGGCCAGCGACGAATTGGCCTTGGTCTCCGGGTGGTGGTGGCAGACCCGTAATATCAAAACCTGGTTGGTTGAACCGGGAGACCCATCGAAGAAGCCGAGGTTGCTCGAAGATAGATCCTGGGAAGATCGTTACAACGACCCCGGTTCACCGATGCATCGCAGGACCGAACGGGGCACTTCGGTATTGCTGACCGCCGACAAGGGGCGGACTCTCTTTCTGACTTCAAGCGGCGCCTCACCTGAGGGAGATCGCCCGTTTCTCGATGAGTGGGACCTTAAGACCGATGAGCACAAACGGCTCTTTCGTTCAGAGGAACCGAATTATGAAAGCCCGGTTCGTCTGATCGATGTCAAGAAACGCCAATTGTTGACCCGGCGCGAATCGATCACCGAGCCACCCAACTATTACCTTCGGAACCTGAAAAAAGGCTCGCTTGAACCGGTAACGGATTTTCCGCATCCCACGCCGCAGTTAGTCGGCGTACAGAAGGAGTTGATTCGATATCAACGTGAGGATGGCGTAAACCTCACCGGTACGCTCTACCTGCCGCCCGACTACAAACCCGAGGATGGTCCCCTGCCGATGCTGATGTGGGCCTACCCGCAGGAGTACAAGAGCGCCGACGCGGCCGGACAGGTGACCGACTCACCGTATCGGTTTGTGCGAGTCGGTTGGTATTCGCCCCTTATGTGGCTGGTGCATGGATATGCCGTGCTCGATGATCCGGCTATGCCGATAGTCGGGCAAGGTGACGAAGAACCGAACGATACGTTCGTGGAACAACTGGTATCAAGCGCCCAGGCGGCTGTCGATGAAGTCGTGCGTCGCGGCGTTGCCGATCCCGATCGCATCGCCATAGGTGGACACTCCTACGGCGCCTTCATGACGGCTAACCTACTGGCCCACTCCGATATTTATCGCGCCGGCATCGCTCGCAGCGGCGCCTACAATCGAACCCTGACGCCGTTCGGATTCCAGGCTGAAGAACGCAGCCTTTGGGAATCACCGGAAATATATTTCGCCATGTCACCGTTCATGCACGCCGAAAAAGTGAACGAACCCATACTGCTGATTCACGGCGAGGCCGACAACAACTCTGGGACCTACCCGCTTCAGAGCCGGCGCTACTACTCCGCTCTCAAGGGCCACGGCGCCACGGCGCGGTTGGTGATGCTGCCGCACGAGAGTCACGGCTATCGAGGTCGTGAATCGGTCATGCACATGTTGTGGGAAATGACCGACTGGATGGACACGTATGTCCGCGATGCTGAACCCAGGGAGTTACTCAAAACCAAACAGGAAGCCGGTTCCGAATCGCAATAGTGGCCGGCGTCTGACATTTTTGTAGAGAGTCGAAGATCAGAGACGGAGGGTAGCCGAATGTCGAAAAAACGCAGAGCAGTTTCTTGTGCTGCGGCGCTGGAGCTATTGTCTGGCGACACCCAGGCTGTTGCAGAAAATCTCGCCTCGTTTTCGCAAGATCGGTATGACCGGGCAAAGGCGGTCTTGGAACAGGTTGTGCAAGCCTCAGATCATGGCAATTGAACTCGAGGCCGACGGCTTGACTACTCCAACACAATCGTCTGCCGGTCGACGAGTAGTAGAGGATCATCGGGCTCATTCCGTGCATACACTTCGGCCACATAGCTACCGGGCGCTATGTTGTACACGCGACCCGTAACATCGAAAGAACAGTCGCAAGCCATATATTCTTCCGAGATGTTGATCTCGTAAAACCGAAGAGTGTCCCCGACAGCGTTGAAACCGACTTCAATAACGGCGCCGCAATTGAAAGTAGCGTCGAAGTGTTGCAGGTTCAGGGTGTCACCATTGTACTCATAGTTCACAACAGAACGACCGCCGCCTCGACTTAAACAGCCGCTGTCGCCGAACTCAGACATGCTCGAATCTCCGGCCGGAAGGTGGATATTTCGCCGGTCCAACAGCAGACTTTCCTCCCAGGGATAGTCCTGGTTGTAGACCTCGGCCACATACGATCCGGGGGGCAGGCCCTCCACGATTGAAGTCAGTTCATAATAGCACATGCACGGCACCGGGAAATCCCCGTTCACATTCCGCTCGTGAAAGCGCAGGGTGTCGCCGACAATCTCCAAATCCAGCATCAAATCAGCGGCGCAGTTGAACCAGGCGTTTTCGTGAACCATGGTCAAGACGCCGGATTGCCAAAGATAGTAGATGATCGGATCACCCCATTCCGGTGGACCTTTGGGATCAGGAACGCATTCGCCAACGTCGAAGTAGATAGCTCCCGTAGCAACCACCGCCGTGTCGACACCCTCCAGATTCCCGTCTATGTCGATCAGCGTCACTATATACTCGCCCGGCGAGAGATTGTGAATGGTCGATTCCAGATCGAAAGGACAGTAACAATCACAGAGTTCGTTGGTGTCGGCCTCGTATCCGATGAAATGATTGCCGTACCGATAGTACTGAACATTATAGCCGAGACAGCATTGGTAGTACGCCTCCGGATGATAAACATGAATCTCGTTGCCGACCGCCACTATATACATACCACGATCCCGGGCCGGACCGCTGTCGGCCCCCATGCTGTCCAGGCATTGACCGCTGTTTTCAGAGTGGTCGTTGAACTCCACAAAACTACACTGCGGAGTACAGATGCCCTCAAACACGAACCAGCATTCGACCCAGCAGATCAGCGTGGAGATGTCAATGTCCCCTCCGGCGCCGTCACAGTCGGCCGTGCCAGGGAAGGGCAACGGTGGTCCACCGGAAAACATGAAGTCGACCAGGTAGACAATGTCGGAAATGTCAATAACCCCGCTGAGGTCAAAATCACCGCACGCCGGTTCGGCCTGGACAGAACCAGCCAACATTAGCGGCAGCACAAATAGGAACATCCACTTTTTCATAGCTGATGCCTTTGCTTGATTTCTATATGGTCTCGATCCGTAGATTCATTAAAGTATACATACACCACCATGTTTAGTCAAGGGAGAATTCCCGCTCCCGGTCTTGTGCGGGGGCATGGGCTGAAGGCAGTGGTGCTCTCTGGGATACCGGTGCCGGTCGGTCCGGAATAGGAATCACTTGTCAGGAAACCCGTTTTCAGTTACCTTCAGCGCCGATGTTTGACGCCTGAAGCAAGCGAATTAGAGTCCGGATTTGAGCACAAACTACGAAGAGACAAAACAGCATCTTGGTTACGTATCTCGCTCTGAAGCTACGGCCGAAACATACGCCGACCTTGGCTTCATGTGCGGGCTGGAAATCCACCAGCAGTTGTTGACGGATCGAAAGCTGTTCTGTCGTTGTCCCGCCGGTCTGTACAACGATAAGGCGGATTACGACGCCGAAGTAGTCAGGCACATGCGTCCGACCCTTTCGGAACTGGGTGAGTATGACGGAACAGCGCTGATGGAGTTCCGGACGAAGAAGAACATCGTCTACCATTTGAAGAACGCCACCGCCTGCACCTATGAAGTCGACGACACGCCGCCCTTTCGAATCGATCAGCAGGCTCTTGATATTGCCATACGCATCGCCCTAATGCTCAAGACCAACATCGTCGGTGAATTGCACATCACTCGCAAGCAGTATCTCGACGGAAGTATCCCCACCGGCTTTCAGCGCACCGGAATTATCGGGATCGAAGGAGAGATCCCCCTGACTAACAAGAAGGTGCGAATCATCCAATTGAGCCTGGAGGAGGATTCCTGCCGCGAAGTATCCGATGTCGGACATTGGCGGGTCTATACCACCGACAGGTTGGGAATGCCGTTGATTGAGACGGTTACCTATCCCGACATGCTCACACCCGACGAAGCCGCCGAAGCCGGACATTATCTGAGATTCCTCACGCGCAGCTCCGGGCTTGTGCGTTCGGGAATGGGCGCTGCGCGGCAGGATGTCAATGTCAGTATCACCGGTGGTACGCGCGTTGAGATCAAGGGCGTGGCGCACATCGCCTGGATACCTGAACTGACACACAACGAGGCCTTTCGTCAGAAAGCGCTGCTTGAAATCGCAGCCGGACTTACCGGTCGTGTCGACGCGAACGAATGGAAACTGGCGGTCACAGACGTCCCGCCGCGATTGTTGAGCGGCTTTTATGCATCCAAACCGGACCTGCCGCATGATCATCGGTTTGTCGCAGTCAATCTCGCGGGCTGGGCAGGCGCCCTGTCGTTCTTCACGCAACCGGGAAAAGTATTTGCCGATGAACTGAGCGACCGGCTGAAGGTGATTGCCTGTCTGGAAAAACCGAATCTCCTGGTCTCGGAGCATGTGCGCGACGAGTTAGTGATGTCGGGTACCGACCTGGACGCGGTGCGGCGGCTGTTGAAGGCCGAGGATGGTGATGCTCAACTGCTCGTGTGGGGAGCGCCCGAAGACATTGAAACGGCCGTCGAAACAATCGACGAACGATGCCGCCTGGCCTTTGTCGGAGTACCGAACGAAACCAGAAAGGCCTTGCCTGACGGTACAACTCTCTTCGAGCGTGTCTTGCCGGGCGCTGATCGGATGTACCCCGATACGGACAGCGCACCGATACCGATCTCCGACGATGCCATTGAAAGACTCGGCATGGATCTCCCTTGCGAAATCTGTGACCGTATGAGGCAACTGAACGAATGGAATATCCCGGCGGATACCCATCATTACCTGCTCACTCGTAACCTGGTGCCGGTTATCGAGAGGATCGTCGGCGAGTGTGATCTGTCGGCTCGGTTTGTCGGCACCCTACTGGGACATGCACTCAAGGTGCTTGAAGGTCGTAAGCCGTGGACAGTGGGATTCAGTAACAGCAAGGTCTACGGACTTGCCCGATTCGTAAAAGATCGCGGCTTGGACAAAGACATTCTTCCTGCTCTGTTACCGGTCGTCTATGAGCATCCCAACATGGTGTTTGAGTCGGTGCTCACAACAATCGGCTACCGACCCGTCCAAGTGCAGGAGGTGCTCGAGCATGTACCTGCTCTGAAAGAGAAGTTCAAGGATGTTTGCACCAGTTCTGCGCCCAACGCCTGCGCCGACTGGATCATGGGAAACCTTCGCAAACTTGCCCTCGGCAATATGCCTTTGGCCGAGCTTCGCCGGATTGTTGACAAGGAGGTGAGCGGTGGCTGATCTGTTCAAAGGATACAAAGGGGCAGCATTGTCGTCACTCAAAGAGTTCGGCGTGAGGGTATGGAGCGAAGCCCATATCAAGACCAGTCGCGGCGATTTCAGTGGGATCATTCTGCCGCGCTCGGAAAACGATGATGACCGGCACATCGTGCTCAAACTGGCCACAGGATACAACGTCGGAATCAATGTCGACACCATCACCGACATGAGCGAACATGGCTACAAAGAGGCCCATTACAAGATACCTGAAAAAGAGTTCCCAACAGCACCGGGTAAACCGCACGTCAAACTGTTCGGCACCGGTGGTACCATTGCCTCGCGGCTTGACTATCGTACCGGCGCTGTGATACCTGCCTTCTCACCGGGCGAACTCTACGGCGCCGTCCCCGAACTGGCCGATATCTGCAACCTGACCACCGAGAAACTATTCGCCGTGTTCTCAGAGAATATGGGTCCGCAGCAGTATATAGAACTTGCCAACGCTATCGGCAAGGAGATTGCGAATGGCATCGACGGCATCGTCATTGGGCACGGCACCGACACTATGCACCACACGGCCGGGGCCCTGGCCTTCATGATTCAAAACTCGCCGGTTCCGATCGTGGTGGTGGGATCGCAAAGGTCTTCGGACCGGCCGTCATCGGATGCCGCCCTGAATCTTATCCATGCCACCACGGCCGCCGCTACGTCTGATATCGCCGAAGTGATGGTCTGCATGTTCGGCCCCACGTCCGATGAGTACGGCCTCTTGCATCGCGGCACGCGAGTGCGTAAAATGCATTCGTCCTATCGTTCGACTTTCCGGACTATTGGAGCCACTCCGTTGGCTATGATCGACCGCGATAAGATCACACCGCTGACCGACAACTACAACCGCCGTCGCACCGACCGCAAGGTCAAGATCACGGCGCTGTTTGAAGAGAAAGTCGCGATGGTCTACTACTATCCGAACATGATGCCGGACATTATCGACTCGCTGGTGGAAAACGGCTACAAGGGAATCGTCATCGCGGGGACCGGGCTTGGGCATGTCAACAAACCGGTTTACCCGGCTATCGAACGGGCGACCAAAGCCGGTGTCGCCATTTACATGACGGTGCAGACTTTGTGGGGATATGTGCACATGTTCGTCTATGACACCGGGCGTGATCTGATGGCCAAGGGGATCATCCCGACCGAAAACATGTTGCCGGAAGTGGCCTACGTCAAACTTGGCTGGGCACTGGGACAAACCAGTGATCTGGACGAAGTCCGAAAGATCATGCTGGCGCCGATTGCTGCGGAAATTACTGAGCGGGAACCCTACAACGGCTACCTGATCTTTCAGGGTGGCGTCCCCGAGGTCGAGGCCTTCCTGAAAAACGTGCACAAGTAGGAACGGGTGGCAGTCCATCTTTGTGTCTCAGGCGCGGTGGATCTCCGCAACTGTCCGTTCCCGGATCGCATCCAAGAGATTTAAGTGGCAGACAGGGAGAACCCAACCGTCCTCCAATTGCGGCCCTGTGCCTCCGGACTAAGAACACCGACCAAAGAGCGGCTGAGCCCATCGCTCACTGACAAGCTGTGGCAGAATCGTCCCCTGGCCTACGGACCGTCCACCAGAACACGGCAGCGGAGTTCGGATTCCCTGATCCGAAAGGCGACCGGCACGGCTTGTCCATGTCTCAAACCTGGCGCACGAGGACGTACACCATGCACCAGACAAGTGTCACCCTGAGCCCATTCGAAGGGTGATAAATCACCCTATTGCCGCTTCGCGGCCTGCGACATCCTCAAGAAGTGCCTTGGGTCGGGTGGCCCATCCCCTTGGGGCTTGTTGAAAAAGTCCCTCTTCCATGTTGCGGTGGGTCCTGTGCGCCGCGACGGACGCCAGCGGATTCGTGTGACCCGCCGCCGCGGTCCGGTATGGAGTTAGGTGTCGGGTCACAATCACGCCTTCGGCAGGCTCAGGACCCTGCGAAACCGCATTATGACACAGCCTGAATGTCTACGGCAGCCCGACGTCCATGAAGTCCATTTATGGGTGTGATTGCAGTGCAGACGGGTATTCACAGGCTCCGGCCAAACGAAACCAGCCGACGCACGACCAGGGTTATAGTGTGCAGATAAAAAAAAGACAGATTTCTCACCCTTCACTGCCAAACTGTGGCAGAGCCGCTTTCTAAGCTCCTGACAATCACTGATATATTGGTTTTGTCATTGTGCCAATCGAGCGGAAGGAGGACATCAAGATGGGTGAAACCAAAGCGGGCAAATCCATTCTCAAGTGGGTGGGCATCTTTGTCATCATGACAGCCGGTGTCTTTACCGGTATGACTTTGTCGATCAAGTACACCGGAGCTGGAAGCAGGGGCGCCGAGGTGCTGCCGGCCAGTCTGCGAAACTCCACAAACCTGGAGATCGGTCAGACAATGCCGTCGATCACGGCTTATCACCAGGATGGAGAACCGATGGACTTGCAGTCGGTGCTAGTGGGACGAAAAACCGTGCTCGGCTTCGTGTCCCAGACTTGCGGACCCTGTAAGCAGTTTATCAAGTTCCTCGAAGGGAGTGAACTGCTGGCCTCAGAGGGCTACCAGATTCTGCTCTTATCCGTGAAGCCGGAGGATGACCTGGCCAACTATGTGCTGCCGGTCTTTCGTGTCTCAGAAGAATTGCAGAAAGAGTTAGCTATCGACATGGTGCCAACCATGATCGGCATCGGCGAGGACGCGACCATCCAGTTTGTTAGCTGCGGGTTTTCGGGGATTATCACGGATGAATACGTCGAAGAATACCTGTAACCCAGCGCATGAAAATGCACAGGAGAGAGGAGGTGAAAATATGAGACTAACATTGAAGGTACTCGGTATCTTTGTCGGCATGGCCGTATGCGGCTTCTTGCTGCCCCACATGACCGATGGTAACGCCTTGGCCGGGGAAGATTGCGGCATAGAGTGCGCCGGAGGAGGAGGCTCGTGTGATGACTTGCCGCTTCCGCCCATGACCTTCCTGGCCTGCTGTGGAGGACATTGTTCGGGATATCAAGGCGATGATCCGGTGTTCGAGTGTTGGGGTCGCTGTAGCATCAACGATAAGCTGTGCGACTGCAACCAAATCGGTTGTCATAGTCTGCCCATCTGTCCGTAGATTAGGTCGAGTAAGAAAACCGTTTTAACAAACTTGCGCTGGGCAGCCGGCCGCTCGTGCGAGCGGTCGGCTATTAGACTCGCAGGCAGACAGAGGCCATGTTCTCGGGCGGTCAGAGACCCGTTTTTGAGTTTTGCGTCAGATTCATACATCCTTGAGTTGACATCATTAGAGAAGGTGCTCGGCGGCCTATCGGGGTCACTTGTGGCGAGAAGTGGCGGTAATTTCATCGGCGACCACTGTAACCCCGGCGCATTGATACTAACCGGAGAAAGGAAGTGAGGTCATGAAACTATCCTTGAAGGTTCTGGGCCTCTTTTTGGGGATGGCCGTATGTGGCTTCTTGTTGCCGCACCTGCCCGGTGGGGACATCTATGCCGGTTGTGGCTGTGAAGAAGTAGAGTGCATTAGGGGAGGAGGAGGCACATGTGAACCGATGCAGGAGCCTCTTGGCTACCTGTCTTGCTGCGCTGGAGGGTGCCAGGGATATGAAGGTGATTACATGGTGTTTGAATGTTGGGGACGTTGCAGTATCGGCAACAATGTTTGCGACTGCACGCAGATCGGGTGCCACAGCCTGCCCATCTGTTAGTGGCTGGACTGTAATGACGGAAACAGCCGTACATCTGCTTGGTGCAGGACGGCATTTGACAAGGAAGTTGAACAATACCTGTAATGCGGCGCATGAATCCTAACAGGTGGAAGGAGGTGAAACATGAGACTCTCAACGAAAGTTCTCGGCATCTTTCTTGGCATGGCGGTTCTGGGTTTCTTGGTACCGCACATGCCGGGAGAATACTTAGCGGCTGCAGAGGATTGCGGTATCGGGTGCAGTTCTCCCGGTATATGCAACGACCTACTGGAGCCCTACTCCATTTTCGCATGCTGCGCTGGGTGGTGCGGTGGTTATCCGGGCGACGATCCGGTTTGGTATTGTACCGGCTCGTGCTCCACCACCGGCCAACTTTGTGACTGTACGCAAACCGGATGTCACACCCGTTGTCCATAGCATACGTTTGTTAGCCTTTATGCTGTTGTAAACATGCGCCGGGAGGCCGGCCGCTCACCGGAGCGGTCGGCCCGTTGATCACCGGCGACAGAAGGACCCGATCTCCCGCTTGGAACGGAACGGTTATTGGAAATAGCATGTTAACGAGACCTGTACTACGGCGCAAGAATACCCACAGGAGAAAGGAGGTGAGAACATGAGAACAGTGGTGAAGGTGTTTGGGTTCTTTCTTGGCATGGTGGTATGCGGCTTCTTACTGCCGTATATGCCGGGAGGGAGCGTGATGGCCACTGACGATTGCGGTCTCGGATGCAGTGGGGGTGGCGGGACTTGTGACTCGTTGCCCCCGCCCGGCCATAGATTTGTCTACACATGCTGCGGTGGATACTGCAGCAGTTATCCGGGGGATGATCCCGTGTGGATTTGTGCCGGCCAGTGCTCCGTGACGGGAGACTACTGTAACTGTACTCAGGTAGCATGCCATAATAACTGCGGTGGCTAGTTCGCTTTCGTAGAGTACACTCCTAAACTTGCGCCGGGAGGCCGGCCGCTCACCGGAGCGGTCGGCCCGTTGATCCCCGGCGACAGAAGGACCCGATCTCCCGCTTGGAACAGAACGGTTATTGGAAATAGCATGTTAACGAGACCTGTACTACGGCGCGAGAATACTCACAGGAGAAAGGAGGTGAGAATATGAGATTGTCCATGAAGGTGCTTGGCATCTTTCTCGGCATGGCCGTGCTCGGCTTCGTAATGCCGCACATGTCGGGAGAGTACCTGTCGGCTGCCGAGGATTGCGGTCTTTGGTGTGGTCCCGGTGACGGTACTTGCGATCCGCTGCCCCCATTCCCGGGTCCCAGAGTTGTAGCTGCATGTTGCGGTGGACACTGCAACCAATATGAAGGCGAGGACCCACACTTTTTGTGTTACGGACAATGCTCCGTAAGCGGCGTCTTCTGCAACTGCGTTCAGATGGGCTGTCACAATTTCTGCCAGTAGCATAGAGAGTATTGACAGAAGGATACTCTAAACTTGCGCCGGGAGGCCGGCCGCTGTTGCAGGTGGTCGGCCCTCAAGTTCACGGCGGCGGAAGGACCCGCCCCCAGGGCTCGGCGCAGATTGGCTTGAGAGATATAGTCCTTGAATATGACCTGTCAAACGGCGCAAGAATACCCACAGGAGAAAGGAGGTGAAATATGAAACGCACGTTGACAGTTCTGGGCATCTTTTTCGGCATGGCTGTTCTCGGCTTCGTAATGCCGCACATGCCGGGAGAGTACCTGTCGGCCGCAGAGGATTGTGGAAACAATTGCGGAAGCGGCGACGGAGATTGCGTGACGCAGCAGGAGCCCATGGGCTTCTTTGACTGTTGTGGTGGCCACTGCAGGAACTACCCGGGTGACAATCCGGTATTTTGGTGCACCGGTCGCTGTTCTATCAGCAACGGCCTATGTGATTGTACGCAGGTTGGATGTCACAGCTTCCCCTGTCCATAGCATGGATCGCCTTTCCAAAGTGATTTCTTAAACTTGCGCCGGGAGGCCGGCTGCTTTGATCGGCGGCCGGTCTTCTAGTATCCATTACATGGGAACTGTCCGCTCGGTTCGATTCAAGCCCTCTACCACGCCTTCCTCAACGACATCAAACCCAACGCGCCCAGGTAGCACAATCCACCGAGTATCAGCGCGACAGTGAAGCCGTAAGCAAAGGCCACAAGTAACACCACCATCGAACCCAATACCGACGCCGCACCGTTGACCGCAAAGCCCCAGTCGACCAACGCACCCACCCGGAAGGTTCCTTTGGGAAACGGCATCCCCATGAAGAAACCGAGCGGGAACACCAAGCCAGCCGTCACCGCCGCGCGTGCCGGCATCGCAAGATCAATAAGTGCACCCGTGACAAATCCGTGCACAAAGATGTCCAGCAGCAACCAGACCGCGATCCCAATGAACGGCACGGCATCACCAAACCTGCGCGAGTACCGGCTGCCGATCCCGGAGGCAAGCAACAGTGTCAGCAGAACGGTCGCGATGCTATAGACCGATGCACCGATAAACAGCGCATACTTCTGGATCAGCACGATCTCCAGCATCATGAAGGCCATCCCGATTGCGAAGAAATACAACCATGGCACGGCTTTCAGTTTCTCACCTTTCTTGAAGTAGGGGAGAATGTTGAGCGGCACGATAACGATTAACACCGCCGCCATTATGAACAAGATGATTAGTTTTGACATTGGGAAACCGTAGAACTCCGCCCACTTGCCCAGTTTGTTAGCACGCTCAAAATCGAGATTGTCCCATCTACCCATCTGCGCCACGAACGGACGATTGTCGGTGCAGGGCGAAATGTCAATCGGCAGGGTGTCGGCAAGGGACCGCCAGCCGTTCAGGACGATCTGGTTGTAAAGATTGTCCTGTATAGAATCCGGCGCCGGGTAGACAAGGTGTATGAGGTCGTATGTTGAGTCGGACAGCTCGCCGTAGGCCAGGTTCCGAATCTCCTCGCTTAGCGGTCGCTTCGATATCAAGAGTAACTTGCGTCGTCGACTGGTGAGATCATAGACGGCAAAGTGTGACATTGGGTCTGCAACACCAAGCTCCTCCAGCGCCTGCATCAACTCGCACACGATGCGCGGCATGTAAACCTGATGTTCCATCGACATGAAACCTGAATCGGACAATGCTGACCAATAATCCTTGAACGCTTCGGTCGTGTACAGATAGTTTTCGGCCAATGCGAATGAACCCGACCCCAGCGCCGCCCAACTGTTCGAGGCCAGCGAGTATATAATATCAAACTTCCCGTTGAACCGCCGAATATATGTGCGGGCGTCTTCGGTAACGACCTTGACCTTCGGATGATGATAGATGTAACCGGAGAACTCGTCCATCGTCACGATGCTCCCGGTCGAGTCGCGAAAATCCGCGCCGGGGGGAATAGTGGCGACGGCGGTGGTATCATCGGCCGGCGAATCCGGTACGGTCGGTTCGATGTCGATGTAACCCGATGAGTCGCCGAAGAGCATCATCCGGTTGAGATGCGGATTGACTTCGACGGCATGAATCTCGGCAGCACCCTCAAGTAACGCCTGCAACACATCGCCACCACCGCCTGCGCCCAACGACAGGAAAGTGCATGAATCGAACTTGTCTATCAGATAGCTTACATTAATACCCCAGTCGAGGTCGGCCGTGTCGGCAATGGAGTAGTCACCGTCGAATTGAATCACCGGCGTGTTGGCCACGTTGTCGATCTCGATACCCCGGTACTCCGGGCTGAAGCCGAAGACTTTCACCTTGGCCATGGCGTCCCAGTGTTTGTAGATCACCGGTCCGCGCTCACGACGCTCGGCTTCCAGCCACGATGCGGATCTAGGAGCTAAAGCGATTGTCAGGGCGCAAAGAACGAGCGGCACGAGTTTCATCCACCTTTCGGCGGCAATCATCGAAGCTACCAGTATCGGAACTGCTATCAGGACCGAAGCGGCGGGCGTACCAAAGTGATTCATGAGCACGATTGCAACGATGACGCCACCGCCTGCGCCGCACAGATCGGCCATGTACAGCCTGGGCATGTCCCGGTGGTTCTGTTTGAACATTAGTGCCAACCCGATGCCGGCAAAGAAAAACGGGGAGCTTAGTGTAACTACAGCGGCCAGCATCTTGACCATCGTAGCACCCGAGGAGAACAAAGTGGAGAAGTCCAATCCAAGCTGAAACACGACCACCGGTCCGATCAGTATCATCAACCCGCTCAACCAAAGCGACACGCCGATCCAGCCGGAGTGGTTGAAAAACCTGCACAACCTGAGAACCAACGCACCGAGTCCGAGTCCGAGTATGGCCAGCGATAACACCAGAAAGGCAAAAGTGTAGAAGAATTCGGCCGACAGAATCCTGGTCCAAGAAAGTTCCAGGGCGATAAGCGATACCGACAGCAGAGCGATGGTCAAGAACCGATTCGGGGACATGCCGCTAAACCATCGGTGGGATTGGGTGTCTCTTTGTCATCACTATTGGTAGTGACGTGTAAATCGCCTGGTTGTTGCATCCGAAGATGTAGAGTCCATCCGGGGTCGTCGGGACCCGGACCATGGCCTGCCTGCCACGGTAAAAAAGCTGCCTTGGGGTGTCGATACATACAGAATGGAGTGGTTCAACATGGTGGACGATTATAACACTAACGTGTACGTTGCCCCTGGCCTTGCACAAATCGGTTATGCATTAACAGAGGACATGACAACAAAGCTGTGACCTATTTTGAAATCAAAGAACGGCTGGCTGTATTGCTCGAGTTTCGACGCTTGTATTCGGAATACCTTGACTTCACCAACCGCTTTTCCAACCCGGCGGCGGAGATCGTTCGCGGAAAGATGGAGCCTCTGGCGGCTATGACCGTTGACTCACTCAAGCGAGTAAAACTGGGCTCGATGCTCACCAGGAATGCGCCGGCGGAAGGCGGCAAGAAGATCAGGATCAATCTGATCCGAGCGATTTTCCGAGATAAGGTGATCAGGGATTACAATCTCGACGATGGCGCGCCGATGAAGGTCCTCGATACCGGTATCGTGAAATACCGAACCCGCCTGTGGCAGCAGAAAATACAGTTGTTTAACCCGGTCTTCTGGCTTTTGCAGGTGAGTGCCTACCTACCTTTGCTGCCTCTCAACATGTTGCGCAAAGCGGGCTATGACGTGCTGGCAAACGAGGAAGCGCCGCTGGTCCGTGTTCTCGTCCTGTTATTTCAGGTTCTTTGTTTCTATGTGCTGTTTAAGTCGACCGGGCTGATCGACTGGTTCATCGGCCAATTGCTGTCGTGATGGTATCAACACAGAACGACCACCCGAAGGGAGTACCGGGTGGTCGTCTTGTGTGAAATCTGTCTATGGTCTAATCGCTACCAACAGTTCCGAAGTAGGTCAGGAGGCCTGTCCTCCTGACAAGATATTCTGCTCGCCAAGACGGCAACGGATATCCAGGCGCATGTCCATACTGAGTCTTATGTAGGTCAGGAGGCCTGTCCTCCTGACAAGATATTCTGCTCGCCAAGTCGGCAACGGATATTCAGGCGCATGTCCATACTGAGTCTTATGTAGGTCAGGAGGCCTGTCCTCCTGACAAAACCTGTTGCGTTGCACAATCGCTCCAGATATCTTAATCCATGTCCATCCTGAGACGATTTCACAGCACTCACAGTATCTGTTTTATCACCTGTGTCACATACCAGCGTCGGCCGATCCTTGCGGAACATGTTGATTTGCTCTGGACAGCAGTACACAATGTGAGAAAACAGACTCACTTTGAAGTCAATGCCTATGCAATATTACCGGATCACTTCCACTTAGTTCTTGATCCTCTTCAGGGGGATTTCACCAAGATCATGCAACGAGCCAAAATGAGTTTTGGTATGTTGTTCCGCAAGAAAATGGGTTTGTCATCGGGTCGTGTGTGGCAGCATCGTTATTGGGACCACATGATCCGCGATCAAGAGGATATGAACAACCATATCGATTACATTCATTATAATGCTGTCAAGCATGGATTGGTGGACAGCCCATCAGAGTGGGAACACTCGTCCTTTGGCAAGTTCCAAGACATTGGAGTATACTCCCAAGACTGGGGTGTGCTCAAAAGACCCTGCTTTGATGGAGAATTCGGTGAGTGAAAAAGTCAGGAGCACAGGGCTCCTGACCTACTTGCGACTGGTTCATCGGCCAATTGCTGTCGTGATGGTATCAACACAGAACGACCACCCGAAGGGTGTACCGGGTGGTCGTCTTGTGTGAAATCTGTCTATGGTCTAATCGCTACCAACAAGGGAGCGGGGGATAGCCGCCGGTGAACATATAATCCACCAGGAAAATCAGATCCGACACATCAAGATTGAGACTTCCGTTAATGTCGGCCGCCTTCGGGCAACTCGGTGCTGGACCTCCTGAAAACATGTAATCGACCAGATAGATGAGATCACTGATAGTAACTTCATTGGCCGGGTCGCCGTCGATGTTGCCTCGATGACCCGTGCAGCAACTGACCACATCGATCGAACCTGTTGATGTTTCTGGTTGATAGTCGAGTATCCGGCCGAAATATCCCGGTAGATACGTGTTGTAACCATCCAACTCAATAGATACCGACTGACCCGGAACGGCTGCCGCCTCGACCGAGAAAAAGAGCTTCAAAACAGGTCCGGCGCCGGGGCTGAGGTCGGGTTGGGCATCGTTATTGGTGGTCAGCAGCCTCATCGTCATGCGTTTGCCGGCCGGGCTAAACTGAATCTGATCCACAATCTCAAAATACTCGGTACGACATCCAATCGTCGAACAGGAGTCGTAGGTCAGGTTCGCCTCACCGGCATACTCGACGGGAATCCGAAGTTCTTTCAAGGGAGCGGAGTTCCGGGCGTTGATGATGAGTACAGCGGTCGAGTCGGGAGCACCTCCGGCACTCTCAGCTGTGATCGTGTCGGCAATGGCAATCACCAACTGTGGACGTACCAGCGAGCAAGTGTCGGCGCCGGCCTGTATTTCCAGGCAGACATCATAGCAGCCGGGCGTGTCATAAGTGTGTACCGATGTTTGCTGGGCGCGCGAGGTGTCGCCATCGCCGAAATCATATATCCAGTTATCAACTTCAAGGTCCGAACTGCCGGAGAACTCCACGGTCAGCGGCAACCATCCGATCGATGTGTCGACCGTGAACATGACGCTTCGATCCGGAATGATCTTGGTCAGCATCATTTGATCCCCGGGGCTGCATCCCTCCCACGGACAGTAGACATAGTCGACCGTGTACCAGGTGGTGTGGCTTGAGTTCCAGCCGTAGTTGAAGTGCTGCTGATTAATGCCGTCGACCACTCGATAACCATCCAGCACAATGTTGTGCGAGGTTATTCGGTATGTGATCGGTCGTCCCAGATCGATGTCCTCATGACAGGCTTCAAACCATTCCTGAGCGGTGATGCCGGGACGATCTGTCTGCACCACCGAATCCCGATACCGGAACACTTCAGGAAAAACCCGGTGGCCATGCGTAACATACGATCCCGAACCGCACTTCCCAAAATGCATCCAGTAGGCTATGGCAACCTCAACGTTCAATTCCGCCACGGCCGCCTTGACTTCATCTAGAGCGTAACTTGGTGCATGGTCCGGGATATTCGGCCAATCGTATTGATCATCGACATGAGCGACCAGCCATTCGCCGGGCGAGTTTCCATTGCAACTTTGATCACCGTTCCAGAAGTATCTAACCGAGTCCACTCCAAACGGCGGCCATTCGTGGTAATCAAGTATCATCGCGGTCGCCGTGGCCACGCAACCGACTACACACTGACCACCATCACCCTGCGGGCAGTACATGTTGTAAGGGTATCCCTGATGCCAGCGGCTGGTCAACAGAGGACCGACCGAGACCAACGTGTCGCGACTGCCGTTCTTGAGCGAACTCTCAAACTCATCCGCTGTTACAGCGTAGCGATCCCATTGGGCGCGATACTCACGGCCAAAAGATACCTCGCCCGTCGGTGGCAACGATGCATCGAGATTGCCATACAGATAATCGAAGGCTCGCACCGCATCTATAAGTCCCTCGCGAATCAAGGCCGCCATGCCGCCCTGCTCGGTGATATCGATACCGTTTTCTTCTGAGGTCACTTTCACCGGCGCCAGTTCTTTCAGAAGCGGCACCACGATGTAGCCGGTCGGTTTAATGTGATAGAGGTATCCGACCAACGTATCGTTCTCCATGATTTCTTCCATCCGCGAGATTTCCGGAGCAGAGTTACCGGCCCAATCGCCTTTCTGGTTGACGATATAGGACAACCAGTTTTGGCTGACCATATCGGCTTCGAGAACGGTGGCCCGTTCGGCCAGGGTCGTGGCTGCAAGTCCGATGACAAGGCAGGCCGTGAAACTAAGACATAAAATTCTGTAGCTGAAGCGCTGGGTCATGGTAGGCTCTCCGTCTTGGCTGTATCTTCGATGGTCGTTTTCTTCACGTAGTCATGCCGACGTTTGTTCATTTGTCGAGCGTCAGCGGTTCGTATTTTCGAATTCCGGCGGGGGCATCCCAACCTGATTCCAGCCGGTACACGCCGGTATTCACCGGTTCACTCCGGGGTTCACCGGTACACTCCGGTGAATACCGGTTCACGCCGGATGTTAATCAGCGCGCGTAACTATGCAAATATAAAACAATTACGCCCTTTGGCAACGTTTTTCCCGGCTTTACTCTCTGTCATTCCTGCGAAGGCAGGAATCCAATCTCGGCCATTGCGAGGAGACCTCGGGCCAGGTGGAACCGACGCGGCAATCTCATCTTCTCTTACTCGCTACCCCTCCAAAGGCTTTGCGCCAGAGACCCATTTGTGAGCGGGTGGGTCTACGTCATGATTAATGTGCGTGGTGTACGTCCTCGTGCGCTACATTGCGAGTAGATGCACGTGCGCGTTTCCGTGGGGCGGGTTTTTGTTCAAACCTACCGGCCGTGGCAGGTCTGCAGTAAGATATACACTGCTGTGCTACTTATCCGACAACGTCGACTTGCTCTTCGGTTGTCTGTACTTCCAGATGGTGCATCACCAGGTGCATAATGATCACGGCGTCTTGTTCGGAGATTTTGGTCAGCTTGTAGCCTGACTCATACCAGCCTTTTTCCGGATTCTGTTTGCACCATCGGCATTCGGCTTCGAAAAAGAGGTAATCGCGTTGGAATATGCGCTGGGGAAGGTCTACTCGGCAGTGGAGTATGCGCCCTTCTTTGATCGGTTCAATCGACGTAAGCATGGCGCCCATCGGTGTCAAATTGGCCAGCCCGCCGATATGTTTGAGACCGTTTTGGTCGCGCACGGGAAAGAAGTCGGTGGTTTCAAACCGGGCGTGCCGGCGTCGGTTCGGTAGTGGTACCGTTTTGATCTTGCCGGTTCCGGGGACATCCCATTCGCCCATGGAGAATCTCAGAATCAGGTATGAAAGCGCTTCGGTGTCTTCGTTGGTGGCGCATTTGAGAGTGTGCCCCGATTCCCACCAACCTCTCTCAAGGTTTTTGCGGCACCAGCGGGTTTTGACATCGATCTGTATCTCTGATCTGCCCAGTATAGGTCTATCCAGATCAATTCTACAACGACTGGCTTTGCCCACCGCGACAGCTTCCTCGCCGACAATCATAGCGCCGTCGTCCGACACATTGGCCAGCCCGCCCAGACGTATTCCTGTATCCAGATTGATGACCTTAAGAAAGTCTTTAGTACTGCTTCGTTTTTGTTTTCTTCGATCGCGCATTTTCGGTCCTCCTGCTGCAACAGGTTCACAGAGCAATCTGTACCTTTGAGTATCGGCAGTATCCGAAGATACTATTAGGAGCCGGGCCAAGCGAGGATAAATGGGCCACATTTGTCTCCGAAAGATGCTATGCGACGAGGGACCTATCCGTCTGTTGTTCCGGCGTCAGCTTGGTTTGTCTTGTAGGGTGGGTCCGTCTTCGGACCCGCCGCCAATGGCATGTCCGCGAACACATCCGGCCCACCCTGTCACCCTGAGCGCAGTCGAAGGGCGAGTCCGGCAATCTCATCTTCTCTTACCCGTAGTTCAGTAGGGTGGGTCCGTCTTCGGACCCGCCGTGAGTGACAGTCTTACTGTAGGTCAGGACCCCTTGTGGTCCCGACACAGCGCCTTGCGCTGTTCTTACCTGCTAACGCGGCGGCAGCATCACAGGGATGCTGCTTTACTTTTGGCATTGCTTGATGGTCAACCCCGGTGGTAGTTTGGTAATAAGTGTGTCGCAGCAGGCCTGATATATCTGCACCTGGGTCAGGCCCGAGGTCCGTGTCAGATTGGTTGCCGCCAGCTTCGTGCCGCGAAGATAAGCACCGTCGAATACGGTACCCACAAACCTGGAATGTCGTAGATCGGCTCTGATTAGGATTGCGTCGGTCAGTCTCGCCGAATCGAAATTCGAATTGCGCACATCTGCGTCGGTCAGATTGGTGGCTTTCAGGACGGCTCTGATTAGGGTGTCACCCATCATCGTGGCGTCGCTCAGGTTGGCATAGTCGAGTTCGGCGTCACTTAGTTTTGCAAAACGAAGCGTTGCCCCAGGCAGTTCTGCATCAGTTAAGTCAACTCCAGTGAGATTGGCACTGTCAAGGTTGGCATTACTCAGGTTGCTCAACCACAAGTTACTTCCCTCCAGGTTCGCGTACTTCAAGTCAGCGTTAACCAGAAAGCTACCTTGCATATGAGCGTACCGCAGATCGGCTCCCCTGAGATTCGCACCCCTGACCGCATCATCCCGGATCGCCGAATCCATGGACCAGTAGCTAGGTGGTATGGTCGAAAGCTGAGCCTCACGCAAATCAGCACGCGCCCAACTAGGCGTATCACCATACCATCGGTCAGGCTCCATCTCGAAGTACAGTCCCTCAATAGCGCCGTATGAAACTACGGCACACAGAGCAACAACCGACATAGATTGGAAAGTACGCGTGCGGTAAAAGCGCTTCCAGTGAAAAGCTGGTCGAACCGATCCGCGGAGGCTATCAGCATGCTTGCGATAGAATAGGATGGCACAAGCTATCGAAAGACTGATGAGAACGATATGCAAGCCAGTTCCCGGCCAATGGTGGCGCACGAGATACCAATACCAGAACAAACCAAAGGTCAGCGGCACGACCCACCAAGCCAGAAAGAGAGACACAAGTTCCTCCGTTTTCTCGATGCCAGAGCGCCCACCTTTCAGCTTGTCGAAGTGCCTCCGCACTAAGCCGTTGAGAAGCCAGGGGTAGGCGCGTTCGTCAAGCCGTTTGCCGTCCTCGAAAATGGCCGGGAGTTTGGATAGCCCCTCCCACAATCGCTGCAAGTAAAGATGTAGATAGATGTACAATCCGAGGAGGATGACAGGTGCTGCGTAATAGAAATAGGCGATGCGAATTTCTGCGCCGATGATTGGCAACGGCGATGAAACGGAGTTCAGGATTAGTCTGGCATCGGTAGTAGTTAGGATCGTTAGCCAGGCGTATGCACATCCCAGTAGCATAGCCAGAAATATCTTGCGCGCGTTCTTGGAAATCTCTTCGACCACTGCCAGCGACTTGAATTCCTTCAGGTCCTCTGGAAGTTTCGCGCCGGTGATATCGGCTCGTGCGAATTCGGTCCCTTTCAGCCCGGTCGCCCCGCAGAGGTTGCAGTCGTGAAGTTTGGATTGGTTTAGCCCCTCCACTTTGGTTAGGTTCGTCTTCTGCAAATTAGCTTTTTCGAAGTTCGCTCGTGCGACGGTGGCACCAGTAAGATTCGCCAGGTTCAGATCCGCGTCTGTCAGGTCTGCGTCCGAAAGGTTAGCCCCAGATAGATCTGTTCCCAGAAGCAACGCCGCACGCATCGTGGAGTGTTGTAGTTGTAATCGTATGGCGCTGGCGCCCTCTAATTCGACCCGCGCAAGTTGGGAATGACTCAGGTCGGCGTCTATGAGATTGGCATGTTTCAGACGTGCACCTGGAAGGTCAACCCCGCAGAGTTTGGTGCCCACCATAATGGCCTTGTTCAACGTCGGTCCAAGTGTCAGCAGACCACCTGGGCGGTCGACTGGTATGGTCGTCAACTCCCAATGATTGTGGCTCAGGTCGCAATGAGATAGATCAGCTCGGCTACCTTCCTTTTCGCTGCTTTCCACCCACTTCTTATGTTCCTCCAGGATGGTCTGCAACTCTTCATCCGATATCTTTCGGAGTGGTTGACTCTCAGATGCGCCACCGCTGTTAGTCGGCGGAGTGTCGGGCTTGTTGTTCTCTTTGTCGTCGGTCATGTTAGCCTATCTTTCGCGACGCGCGGTGGCAGCATCACAGGGATGCTGCCCTACTCATTGGTACCCCACCCAGAGGCTTTGCGCGAGAGACCCATTTATGGGCGGGTGGGTACTCTTGTCAGGACCGCAAGGGGTCCTGACCTACAAGACGAATATTTTGAGCACCCCTCGACTCCGCTCGGGGTGACAGTTGTCGTTGTCTGGTTCAATTGCGTTGGCGAAATCTACCGATCATGCAAATCGATTGCAAGTTCTATCTTAGTGCATGGTGACCCTGGAATACAACGTCGGCGACTGACGGCTACCTATCAGGTAGGAAAAGAATCCCGATAACGACAACATAGTAGATCGCCACACTCCCGTTTACGCCCGCCCAACGCGCTAAAGCAGACCACCGACCGACCGATAGAGTACACAAGATCAACCATTGTACGACAGCGGAGGAGCAACCTTATGAAGAAGAACTGTTGGGAATTGAAAGCATGTGGGCGCGAGCCAGGGGGTAGTAAGGCTACCGAAATGGGTATATGCACGGCGGCCACTGATCGAACCAGTGACGGACTCAATGGCGGCAAAAACGGCGGGCGGTTTTGCTGGGCGGTGGCCGGTACCCTGTGTGGGGGAGTAGTACAGGGCTCTTTCGCTGAGAAAAAGGCAAGCTGTCTGAGCTGCGAAGTGTTCAAACAGATTAGGACCGAGGAAGGTCGCGAGTTTGTCATGGTCCAACCCGGCCAGAGAGTTGGCTCTCACAAGTAGCCGCCCGCAATTCAACGCATCATTAGAGATTGACAGACCACTGACGGCCGCCGCAAAAACTGGCCGGCAGTGGTCTTTTCTATGCTACTATCAATTGACTGTCTGATATCATCCAGAGTCGAGATTCTCAAGTAGTTTCTCAGCGTCGCGGGGGTGGTGTAACTCGATCAGTTTCAAGCTGGGGTGTACATTGTCGTCGAACAGTTGCCGATACTGCCGACGCCTTCTTCGAAATGTTGTCAGCACCCACCACAGGATCGAATCACGACTCAAAAACGATTGCCGGAAAGATTCGTAGTTGCCCGAGAACAGTTCCTCTTTGACGAAACAACGCCTGACCGTTCGCCTGATTGCGCGTGAAAAAACCAGCGGGAAGGAGTAGTTCATCCATACAGCGTGGGTGGCGCGATTCCAAAGGATTTCGCGCAGCTCGGTGAAATTGCCGCAACTGATCCATCGTTCAGCGGCTATTGCGTCGCTAACCAGCGAGCGGAACTCGTCTTGCGGTCGCTGTTTCCATTCGGGCAGCCAGAACAACTGATCCAGCTCGATATGCGGCATGTTTAGCTTCGCTGAGAGCTTGCGCGCCAGCGTCGTCTTCCCGGCGCAACTTGATCCAATGATGATAATTCGGTTCATAGGGGGGGGGACGCTAAAGCTCCGGGGGCATGCGCAGCCACCACCGTCCATCATGCATCAGCCTGCGTTCCGACGTTATGAATAGTGCGTATCTCCCAGACAGGGACGGGAGACTCGTCAGAACTCGTATTTCAGCGACAGAAGCAGCCCTTCTGTGTGAGGTTGTAGATTCAGCTTGAGTCCCAGCGACTGCGTTTCAGCGTCGTTGTGCAAGCCGACCGCTTTCTTGAGATTCCGACCCGCCGAGCTTTCCAGCACCATCGATATGATACTCAAGGGGGCGCCGATGGCGACCATTGTGGTGTAGCTGTCCTTCCATTCTCCGCCGCTGCCGATGTATCCGCCCAGTGGCCAGCCGACAAGGAATCCGCCGGGGATGCCGGTTACGGCCGCCCAGGTATTGGCGCTCTCGTATTTATCCATGTAGGCCATGGCTTCGTCGTTACCGCCCAGTTCGTACCTCAAATCACCGCCGGACATGCCGACCTTCTGATACTCTCCGCCGTCGACAGAGTATTTCCAACCGCTCAAGAGACTTTTCTTCAGCATGATTTCAGCCGAAACCTGTGAACTGAACATTAGGGTCAAGATTAGTACAGTGATGCATTTGAACATGGTGTCTCCTCCTTCTGCCGGTAGTATAGGCAAACGGAGATAGGTAAGTCAACAACGAAGTTGGTCAGCGACAGATCATTCGTCCCGGCCGGCCGGCACGATCACCGACACACCGGAGCGGGTCCACCATTCCTTGGTTATGGAACGGCTTGGAGTCCGAAACGTGCGAAGTACCCTCTGACCTTTTCATCAATGACAACGGCGTCAACTCTCGCAATAACAGACAGGTGATCGCCGCCTATACGTAGCCCGGCTATCACCAGTGGGTCCTCGGTGCGCCGGTGCAGATGTTCTTTCTGAGACATCAATTGCGTGTATTTGTCGACTGCCCTATAACTGATTTCGAAATTATTCCGGGTGATGCCGCCACCAAACTCGAGTTTGATTGGATGAATCAGGGTCACCGAGATCAGTCCTACAGCCGACCAGCCGAGTCCCTCCATATAGAGATCGTAGTGAGTCCCCTGGCCATCCTGCCTGATCCTCTGACGTTGATAGGGGATATAATCTAGGCCGCCCTCAATGTATATCACCTGCTTGAACCAGATGCCGGCGGAGACTCGCGTTGAATGAAAAGGTCCAGCCGATTGAATGTCGAAGGGAAGAGACTCATAACGATCATTCCAGCCTGACTCAGAGAACTTGAAAAGCTGGTACTGCATCCCTACTAGTCCAAGAGTTCTGGTTCTGAACAAAAGTTTTCTAATCCAATCGTCTCTTATCACGTTTTCGTTGTCGATACGCCGAATGTCTTTGTTCACGGCGCTAAGCTCCTGCTTCAAGTAACCAATCTCCTTGATAATCACTCTGTCCTTTTTATCCAGATTGGCTTGAGTAACGAGCACAGTGACTAGCTGATCTTCCATGCCATTAACGCGCTCCGCTGTCTCTAGGCTCTCGCTCTTGAGACCCCTTACTTCGGTAAGGATGAAGTTCTCGGTACTCTCGATTCTCATCAAGTGTCCCGCTAATGAATCCAACTCTTGATCCAGCGGCCTGATGCGATCTTCAAGGTTTGACTTGCAGATTTCCAACAACTCGTCATTTGAGAGAGAACCGTCGAAGACATGCTGATAGAGTTCGCCCATGGCCGCTTCCAACCTGTCCAACCTGTCCAGTATCTCGGTTCTTTGGTGATCCTCCGATGATTTGATGATGATCGGTTCTTGTTGTATCTGCTTCTTGGCAACACCTATCTCAAGTCTGGCCTCCCGAATCCGTCTGGCCAATGAAGTACGACCGGCAAAGTCACCAACAGGTTTGCCGCCTGGCCATTGTCCCAGTAATCTCATCAGTAGATGCAAAGCATTCAGAACACCCTTTGCTTCCACCTTTTGGGGTACGGCTGTTACCATCAGAACCGTGACCAGTAACAAGATACCTATCTTCTTTGTCATTGCCTTCATCCTCCTACGAAAATCGAATAAACATCCATACGATTAGTACTTCGCGAATCGGTCGATTATTCACCGACACGCAACCCATCATCGAGAACAATATTCGTAGCCAGAGATGCCTAACTCAGATGTATGGACCCAATGTAGCGCAATGCGTATCGATTGTCAATGGCCGAGAGCCATTTTACAACATAGATATCCAGCGGCTGACTAACCTGCTACCTTTCGCGCTGCAGGTAGATCAGTGTCCCTCCAGCACGATCACCGACACACCGGAGCGGGTCCACCGCTAAACATGAAATCCACCACGTACACCAGGTCGGCAATGTCCACCCCGCCAGAGCCGTCGACATCGACTGCCGGCATCGCCCAGGGTGTGGAACCGCCTGCGAACATGTAGTCGACCAAGAATACCAGGTCGGCAATGTCGACCACCGTGCTGCCGTTGCCGTCGATATCGCCGCAAACAAAGGCACCCAGAAGCACCGTAACGTCGAGCAAACTGTCCTGCGTCATCAGAAAGACGGTGTCGACCGTTTCATAAACCGGCCGTGTTATGGTGAGCAGTTGTGAGCCGCCACCAACGGCAGGGAAATGGAACGCACCGGCGGCATCGGTGGTGTCGCTCAAACCATCCGGCTCAATCGTGATCAGTGACCCCGACAGTCGCGGACCACC
Source organism: Candidatus Zixiibacteriota bacterium (assembly GCA_029860345.1). Classification (NCBI taxonomy): domain Bacteria; kingdom Pseudomonadati; phylum Candidatus Zixiibacteriota; species Candidatus Zixiibacteriota bacterium. The sequence goes on from JAOUBJ010000002.1 coordinate 388,961, forward strand.
GTCGCTGAGACCGATACTGCCTGTCAGATCATATAGGTTCTCGACCGTTACGGACATGGAGTCAACGAACGAGTTGCCGTCGTAGTCGGTCAGCCGGGCACTGATCGTGTAGTCACCGTTGTGAAACAGCGTCGTAGGCCAGCAGCCGGAAGTGTCCGATGCTTCCAGCAAGGCGTCACCGTCGGAGTTGGTCATTATATAGAATTGAAACATGCTGTCGCTGTAACCGGTGGGGCACTGGCTGTCGTATTTGAACACGGTGTGGCTGAGTGCTTCCATCTCGCCGTTGTACGAGTCGATGGAGCCAGAGAATTCGAACGCAAGTGTCCACGGTATGACTGAGTCGCCTTCGATCTTGTATTCTATCCGGTAGGGGGAGTTCTTCCACTGATAGATGCCGCAGTAATCGTAGGCAGCGCATATAATATCAACATCACCGGAGATCGGCTGGCCGACATCAAAGTAGTCGCTGGTCTGATCGGTGCAGATGGCAAAGAGTTGATCACCGATTGCGTTTTGCATGAATGGCGGATCGGTGTCCCCGGCCGGTCCCAGGTAGCTCATTGGATTATCCATAAACTCGTAGTCCCAAAAACCGTCATGCCAGGCATCGGCATCGCCTGAGTATCTGACTCGGGAGAAGTGCAGATGGACCAATGTGTTCGGATTCGGCCAGGTGGCCAGCACGCCGATAGAATCACCGGCGTCCACCCACTGACCGATCCAACTGGGCATGGACCACTCGAATAAATGCGCATACAACCAGCCTTCACATTCCTCAGTTCCGGCCGAGTCGGCGATGACAATACGCCAATGCGCATCACTGTCGAAGATTGTAAACACTGCTTTGATGTAACCCGACTCAACGGCATAGACCGTTTCCATGGTATCGCCCGGTATGTCTATTGCGGGGTGGAAGTAGTTCACGTTTCGGCCCCACTCGGCCCGCCACATGGCTTGCCAGGCGCCGTAGAAACCGGAGACAATGTGCGTAGAACTGTCCGGATCCAGCGGCCAGTCGAGATAGGTTTGGGCCGGACTGCTTCCGGCAAGCCCGGCGACTACGGATGCCAAAACAATGATAGCAATAACGACTCGCGACATGCGACCTCCTTATGTGAGGTTTGTTCTTGGCGGGGTCCCGGGCTTCGACCGCTTCACTCGATAATTGACTTTATGTGTGACTTTACGTGGAACTTTTGATCGGGTTTCCAGATTCTGTCTTGTCTTCGAAGCCTGCAACCACCGAAGCGGTGAAGGTCGCGTGTGAGGTAGGGTCTGCAGGTAATATACGCTGTAGCAGGGTTTATGCAAGGGGTTTGGTGGTGGGATAGGTGGCGGCACAAATTAAATACCCCCGGCAGGACTCGAACCTGCTACCCTCTGCTTAGAAGGCAGATGCTCTATCCAGATGAGCTACGGGGGCATCTAAAACTCTCAAGTGACTCGTGTCGACTCGATCGTCATTCACAAACAGTCAAGCGGCTCGCGTCGACCCGACAGTCGTTACAATTGCAAGATAGGTGGTTGCAACGACGCGGGCAACAGTAAAAACTTCACGCTGCGTCAGCCCCAGGGTTCAACACAACAAACTTGCATCGGCCCCGCGAAAACAGATGCGTCCAGCCGGTCAGCCGGAAGGTGAGGAGTCGGAACCAGACCCTCGCCGCTTTCGCAGCGCTATGTAATAACGGTAACACAGTTCGACAGCCTTCATGCGAAGCTCCATGTAACGCCACCCACAGAAGAACAGCACAAGAACTGTCAAGGAGATCGTGGGGAGGCTGCAAAACAGCCCGAGTTGCCCCAAATCCCGGTCAAGGCAACAATTCACGCAGGAAGTAGTCAATTCGAGTAGTAACACGAGAATGATCAAGCCGGCAACCGATCGGAAGAACTTGGAGTCTGCCTGCAGCCTATTAACCTCAGAGGCTGAGGCCGGCTCATTGATGGCTATGTTGACGCTGGCCCACTTAAACAGGTTAGTGATGCGCTTATGCCTATTCTTCGACGTTTCCCGCGTCTCCGCCGGACTCAGCGGTGCGCGCTGCTCCTTTGCGAAATCGTCGATCTTGTACGACTCAGCACAGTTGAGAAGGTACTTACCACTTGGTCTGTTACGAACATAGTAGCGATCATAGAACCAATCCAGGTGGCTGCTCAAGGCAAAGAGCAGGTGGCCGAGAAAGTACGAGGCAAGCCCAAGCGTCAGCCAATTCAGGCTGTCACCGTTTTTCAACATGATGATCTCTGGCCCCGGGTATTCACTTATATACAGCAGATAAATCGTCAGAATCGCACCGGGCAAAATGACCGAAAAGAAATCGATGACACCGATGAAGAAATCTCCCGGCTTAAAACTCATCTGAGACCTCAGTATTGGGCCAACTTGGGACACCACATCCAGCAAAGCAGAGGATTTCGGACAGTGGTGATTAACGCAGAGCGGTCCGCATCGTACTCATGCTTCTCCCAGCTTACGGTTGTGGACTTACACTGTCAATGTTTTTATAGATTCTCAGCCAGCCAACCAAAACAAAAATCGGCTTGATTGGACCGGTGCATTGCCGTACCTTGGCTACTTCTGAAAAAGGAAGAAAAGACCCTCGCATCTCAGACCGGAGGAAACGATGACACGACTCCTGGCCACGACGGTAGCCCTCACGCTTTTGGTCTCCATCGCAATCGGCGGCGTAACTTCAGCGGAGGCAGCTTACCGTACCCCCAAAGAAATCAACCAGACCCTCAAAGAGTTGGCCAACCAGCACAAGAGTAGCGCCGCGCTGGCTGAGTTGACGCGCACACCCGGCAACCGTGAGCTATACATGCTCGAATTGGGCGCCAACGACAGCAAACTTCCGGCCATCCTGGTGGTAGCGAATATGGAAGGCAACAGTCCGATGGCCAGTTCAGCGGCCCTTGAGTTGGCGCGACTGTTGTTAACCGACTGGAACGATGAACTCGCGACGCATCGCTGGTATATTCTGGCCTGCGGCAACCCGGACGGCTATGCGCGATATTTCAGCAAACCGCTGGCCGATGCTCAAGTGAACGAACGTCCCTTCAACGCCGACAAAGATGACGCCACCGACGAAGACGGACCCGAGGACCTCAACGGCGACGGCTATATCACATCGATGCGACAGGCTCACCCGGAAGGCACTTATGTCGAGGTAACCGATAATCCGCTCTTCATGCGCGAGGTCGACAACGCCAAGGGTGAGGTGGGCATGTATCGCCTCTTCAGAGAAGGTGTCGACAGCGATGGCGACGGCAAACTGAACGAAGACGGACCCGGCGGCGTCAATCCCGGTCACAACTTCCCACACAATTTCAAGCACTACACCAAAACCGACGGCCCCTGGTCGGCCAGCGAAGCAGAGTCGCGGGCACTGTTGCGATACTGTTTTGACCATTCTGAAATCGCGATGACGCTGACCTTGGGACGAACCAACAGCCTAAAAAATGTGCCGGAGAGCAACCGTCGCGCCGAAGCCGGCGGTGACAAGTTCAAACTGCCGAAACGATGGGCCAAGCGGATGGGCGTTGATCCCGAAAAAGAATTCCCCATGAAAGTGCTCCTGCCGATGGCCCGCGACTTCACGGGATATAAAGAACTGACCGAAGATATGCTGCTCCAGTGGCTCGATGCCGGCGCCAAGGTCAACCCGGATAAGAACGACTTAGGCTATTGGAAAGAGATCAGCAAACGATTCAACGATTTCCTCAAAGAAAACGAGCTCGATGGCAAGGCCCTTGACGCCCCCGGCTTCTCCGATGGATGTTTTGAGGAGTGGGCCTACTATCAGTATGGTGTTCCGAGTTTCAGCCTCAACTTCTGGACTTTGCCGGAACCCAAGAAGGAAGAAAAGAAAGCGGATGACTCCAGCCTGACCTTGGACCAGTTGGAAGGTATGTCCACCGAAGAGGTGGTTGCGCTCGGTGAGGAAAAGATAGCCGCCTTTCTCAAGGCTCAGGATGCTCCCGAGCAATACACGGCGGCGATGGTCATCAAGGGCCTTGAGGGCGGCATGATGAACCCTAAGCGGATGGCCAAGATGATGCGCAAGTCCCAAAAAGACGATGACGAAGGCGGCGCCGACGAGAAAGACGAAGCGCTGTTTGCGTTTAATCCGGATGCGTTCGTGGCCTGGCAGCCGTACAGTCACCCGACCCTGGGTGAAGTCGAGATCGGCGGCATGATTCCGATGTCGGATATCACGCCGCCTTCAGAGACCGCTGACGAAATGATCAACAAGCAACTGCCATTCATCCGTGACCTTGCCAAGCTCACGCCACAGCTTACCATCAAGAAAGTCAAGACGACGCGGCGAAGCGCAGATGTTTGGCATGTCGAGGCGTGGATCGCCAACGAAGGCTTTTTGCCATATCCGACCCATCAGGGTAAACGCTGCCAACGCCCGGCACCGGCAGTCGCGAAGATCAGCGGCCGGCCGGTTGATTTCCTGGAAGGGCGACCCCGTCGACCGTTGGGTCTGCTGGGCGGCTCCGGCGGTGTGGAAAAAGTCAGCTGGCTGGTCAAGGCAAAAGACGGAAGCGAAGTCACAATCGAAGCACACAGTTTCTCGGCCGGCGCCGACAAAAAGGTCGTAACCCTTAAGGAGGCCACACGATGATTGCTTTTAGAATCTTTCTTACTCTGGCCCTGCTTGTTGCCTCCACCGCATCGGCCACCAAAGCGGGTAAACTGACCCTGTCGTTTGATCATTACTTCGACGGTCCGGAGATGACTCGCAGCCTGGAACAGCTCAATGCAGCCTACCCGAACCTCACCGAACTCCGGATTATCGGCACCAGTGAAGAAGGCCGCGACATTCATTTGCTTACTATCAACAACAACAAGACAGGCAAAGACACGGAGAAACCGGGTGTCTACGTCGACGGTACCATTCACGGTAACGAGGTTCAGGCCGCCGAAGTCTGTCTCTATCTGGCCTGGTATCTCTTGGAAAGCTATGACTCGAATGAGTCGATCAAAGAACTTGTCGACAGCCGCGCCTTCTACATTATACCGGTGGTCAATGTGGACCAACGCTGGCGATTCTTCACCGACGCCGGCCACTACAACAAGGGTCGCACTGCCATGGTACCTTATGATGACGACCGTGACGGCCTGGCTGATGAAGATTCATCGGAAGACCTGGACGGTGACGGTGAGATACTTCGAATGCGCGTGGCCGATCCATTCGGTGGCTACAAGACCCATCCGGATGATCCGCGCGTAATGGTGCGTGTCGAGCCGGGTGAGATCGGCCAGTGGCGACGCCTGGGAAGTGAAGGGATCGACAACGACGGTGATGGTCGACTCAACGAGGACGGCCCCGGCTATCTCGACATGAATCGCAACTACGGATTCAAGTGGCAGCCGCCCTACGTGCAGTCCGGCGCCGGGGATTTCCCGATGTCATCAAAGCCGACCAAGGCGACATCTGACTTTATTATTACCAAGCCGAACATCTGCTTCAATTTTGCTTTTCACAACTCAGGCGGCATGTGGGTGCGTGGACCCGGCTCCAAGCTGGCTGGCTTTTATCCACCCTCTGATGTGAAAGTGTATGATTTTCTCGGCAAGGAAGGTGAGAAAATCACACCCGGTTATGATTATATAATCGGTGGACAGGACATGTACACCACACACGGCGATTTCGACGAATGGATGTTTTCGAACAACGGCATCTTTGGCTTTGTCGGTGAACTGTTTATGAGTGAGCAGGAGCGCTACCGCAAACAGGAACCCAAAAAGTCCGAAGATGAAGATGACTCGCAGTATTATGGCGGTACGCCCGCCGAAGAACGGCAATTGTTCAGCGATAACTTGACCCAGGGGGAAATGTACACGCCCTGGAAGAAATTCGATCATCCGCAATTCGGCGAAGTTGAAATAGGTGGATGGCGAACATTCACGACGCGTATGCCACCACCGTTTCTGATGCTTGAAATGGTCCACCGTAATGCCTCGATGGTGATCTTCACGGCACGGCACGCACCGGTGGTTTCACTGGAGCTGTTGGATGTCACGGATCTGGGTGGCGGTCTCAAACGTGTGCGCGTTCGGGCGTCGAACAGAAATGCAATCCCGACCTTGTCGAGCACTGCCGTAAGGCACAAGATATATCGTAAGGACATCCTCAGGATCGACGGTGTCGAAGTTGTCTCCGGTGGTATCATCGAGGATAGGTTCCTCAACCGAGTCTCGTCGCTGGAGCATCGGCCGCACATGATTTTCACCAGTGTGCCATCTTTCGGTAGGCGTGATGTGCAGTGGATTGTCAGAGGCAAGGGCAAAGCCAAGGTGACCTTCGAAGCGATCAAGGCGAGGAATAAGTCACTGACGATTGACTTGTAGGTGAAACAGTACTTGACGACATTGTATGACCTCGCAGGGTATCCACGCCACCACCTCACCCTGAGCGGAGTCGAAGGGTGAACGGAAAGGTTTGGCTTGCGTGGTGTCGGGCGACCTCGCCCGACACATCCGAGAGGCGCCAAGCGCATGATACCCGCTCATGGGTGGCTTGACCGTGGCAGGATCACAAGGGTCCTGCCCACCAGACTATCAAGGCAGTGACTTGTGCCCGCGTGATCTTCAGATCGCGTGGGCTGTGGTGGCCGAGTCTGAAGACTCGACCATCACAAGAAAAACGACTCATCACCTAATCCTGAACGCAGTCGAAGGCCAGGAAAGCCAGTTTCATCGCGCTTCGCGCGTGTTCGGGTAGCACTCTTTATCACCCGCCCATGTCACCCTGAGCGCAGTCGAAGGGTGCACGGTCAAGCCGTGTTCTTGTGGCTATGCCACGCGTTGACCCAAAAGCGCGCGAAGCGCAAAAAACAGGCTTGCCTGTGGTTCGACTCCGCTCACTATGACACGGTCAGCCGTGATTCTTGCGCGCGAAGCGCGAGAAACCCATTTATGGGTGTCATTCCCGCGAAGGCGGGAAGGTGAATTCACATTTGAAGTGCAACAGTTCCTTCCAAAATACCTCTGCCGGGGTCCAAAAGTCCAGACATTTTCGGGGCGTGTTATTGTACGCCTGTATGAAATGCACGAAGTGTTCC